>CBFGNU010000238.1:0-6543 GCA_965650195.1 uncultured Mucilaginibacter sp.
TTGGAATAAGCAATTGTATTTTTCCAGAAATTGCTGGCACCTATAAAGTCTAATGATTTACGTAACTCAAATTCAACTCCATATACGCTTGCTTTTTGTGAATTGAAATAAGTAATTGTACGGGTTGATCCGGCATCGCTGTTAAATGTTTCTATGGCGTTGGCAAACTTTTTGTAAAAACCTGATACAGATATAATTTGGCCGGCCGATGGGTACAATTCAAAACGAACGTCGATATTATCGATCTTAGCTCTTTTAAGCTTGGGATCACCTTGTTGAAATGCCAGGATCTCGTAATCATAATATTGGGTAACTGACAACTCTCTAAACTCCGGACGTGCCAGTGTGCGTGAATATGATGTACGTAAATTTATCTTATCCGTTAAGCTATAGGTAATGTTAGCCGACGGCAACACGTCTATATAATTCTGCTTTACCTTATCTAGGTTTGGCGCGTTCGGTGTAAGATCTAACTTAAATTGCTCAACACGGGCACCGTAAGTCAGTCTTAATTTACCGAATTTATTGTCCAACATAGCATAGCCGGCGTTGGTTAACGAGTTGGCGTTGTAAGAGTCTGGCCGGCCGTCAATTTCGTCCAGTTTATAAATGTTAGCATCAACAACATCTCTACCGAATAAGGTATTTAACGGCCGGCGTTTTATTGGATCGGCAGTCTCCGGATCATTGTTCCTTATAACCGGACCGATAAAACGTACGTCATAATTTCTATCACGATAAAACGTGCTTGCACCGGCTTTAAATGTGCCGCCCAGCTTTTTAACAGGTAAAGTGTAATTCACTGCACCTGAATAAGAATTTTCGTTCAGTTTAGCGTATAAAGTAGCGTTCTCTTTACCCAAGGTTGATACGTTGGCTTGGAATGGTACATTTTGGCCACGGTTTTTTGAATAGCTTATTTTACGCTGACCGGGTTGGTCGTTCACTACGTTGTTGTAGCTTAAGGTCCAGTTAATTTTTGAGCCGTTGTCTCCTAGTGGATGGTTACCTTCTAAGGTAGATTTTAGCAATGCCTTTTGTAAAAGGTCAAAAGCAAAATATCTTACATCGGCAGATGAACTGGTATTGTAACCACTTCTTGACAGGAACGAGTCATCATACATGCGGTTGTACAAGTTTTTAAATGTGATCTTGTTCTTGCCAAATGTGTAACCCAGGTTTAATAAAGCCCCTACGTTTGTAGAAAATTTGTAAACGTTATCGCTATAGTGGTAATCGTAGTAATCGCGAAGCACTTCGTTTTGAATGGTTTGCGAGTTACGATAGGTTAATGCTAAAATGGCTCCCAAACGATTTCCGTTTTTAAAATCTTTTGCTTTGCCTATGCTTAACTGATAACCCTGGGTTGGCAGAGCAGTGTTATTGTATATATTATAATCCTTAGTAATTGTCCGTAACATACGGATATTGGTCTCGGGTGTAAGGCCGTTGGAGATGCTTACATATGGCGAAAAACCATTAGGCAATGAACGCTGACCATTGTCAAAACCAAAATAATCAGTGGCCTTACGGGTACCACTTTTAAAGTTTTTAAACGTTGACGCCGTATTAACGCCTTCGCTGATACTGAATGATACAAAGTTCTGATCAGGAATATCTTTTGTTGTTATGCTGATCAAGCCCCCTGCAAATTCCGCTGTCTGATCTGGCGTTGCGGTTTTAGTTATAGTTAAGCTCTCTATTAAATTTGACGGAACAATATCAAACGAGAAAGCTTTACGGTTAGGCTCTGTACTGGGTAACGAGGCGCCATCAAGCATTACTGCGTTATAACGGTCACTCAATCCGCGTACCACCACAAACTTATTGTCCTGCACGGTTGCACCGCTAACACGCTTTAGCACGTCGGCGGTATTTCTGTCAGGCGAGCGTTTTATGGCCTCTGATGACACGCCATCAGATATAGAAACGCTGTTTTTTTGCTGCGCGTAAAGCGATGCTGTTGATGCCTGACGGAAGGTGGCTTTTACCACAACTTCGCCAAGCGCCTGTGTGGCGGCTTCTGATAGGATGATATCCAGATTAGTAACCTCACCGGCTTTAACCTCAACATCAGATATTGCCTTGGTTTGATAACCAATATACTTTATAGTTAAGGCATATTTGCCCGGCTGCAAGCCCGATAGCAGGTATTTGCCGTCAACATCGGCCGCAACGGCTTTGCTCGTGCCGTCAATTGCGATGGTAGCCCCTATAAGGGTCTCGCTGGTTTTTTGGTCGGTAATTTTACCTGATATCTTTCCGGCTTCCTGAGCTGAAAGATTTAAGTTAATTATAAAACTTATAAAAACTGTAAGGAGGAGATTCTTTGATTTTAACATGATGCTTAATAATACCGCCAAAATTACCGGCGCATCGTTAAGTGAATGTTAACATCAGATTATCAAATGTGAGGTTTTGCTAAAATTTCTGACTACTTAAAACGTGTGTATTCAGCCCGTAACTATGCGCCTAAATACTTTATTATCAATAAATAGCAGACAAATTTCATCGTTAAGATACCACTCCGGAAAGCCATTGCAAACAAAAGGGAAAGGAAATTGCATATTAGGAAAACGTGATATTTGCCGTTATCCGATTATTTTATCCTAACTTTTTATTAACAAGCAGGGGGCATCTAGGCCCCTTTTTTGGAGAAGGGCTATCTTTCAGTTATTCCCTTTTTTTGGATCTTTTCGTGCATTGCTGCAACTTCCACCAAAGCCGCACTGCAATAAAAAGGATGGAGTTCCATCGCAAAAACACCGGCCTTTATTCCCGGGTCGGTCTCTGTTAGCGCCCTGGCCTCTTCAACCGTCTTAACGTTAAAAATAAAGATCCCTTCAATTTCCTTACCGTCAGTAAACGGACCGGCTACCGCTAGCTTGCCCTCTTTGGCCAGGCGTTCTATATTCTTCAGGTGCGCCATTTGTAACTTGGCTATTTCCGCTTTGTTGGTAAGTTTTGTTGGGCCTGGTTTTAAAAAAGCCATTACATACTGCCGCATGCCATAATCGTCCGCGCCCAGCTTTTTGGCTAAGGCGGCGTCATATGCAGGTTTGGTTTGCGCCTGTGCCAAGGCTGAACAGCAGAAAATGGCCAGGAAAAAAACGTATGCTTTTGCTTTCATATACTTTTTGATTAAATACTTTTAAATATAGAGAATAGACCAGGTATAATTTATTATTCGGCGCCGCTTTTTGCTAAAAATAATTTACTGTCGATTAAACCGTTTGCAATATTATAGTCTATATAAAAGAGCAGATAGTTCTGCCCCGAATTAGTAAATTTTTTAATCAATTATGAAAAGGATATCTCAATATTTAGCAATGGCCGTTTTTAGCGGTTTATTGTGCATTACTTTAGCTTTACCGGCTGATGCTCAGCGCCGCGGAACCGGCGGTGGTGGCGGAGGCGGCGGTGCTTCTGCCGGCCCACGTGGTGGCGGCGGTGGCGGTGGCTTTTCTCGTGGAGGAGGCGGTGCTGCCGGCGGTGGTGGTTTTAATCGCGGAGGCGGCTTTTCTACACCTTCCCCGCGCCAAAATGGTGGTGGTGCAGTTGATGCCCGCCGTGGTGGTTTTAACCGCGACATGTCTAGCCAGCAGCCTCGTGTAAACAACAATTCAGCTGATGCCCGCCGTGGTGGCTTTAACCGCGATATGACTACCCGCCAGCCTAATGCGGTATCCCCGCGCTCAAATAACAATACTTATAGCGGCGGTAATTATGCAAGGCGTGGTACCGCGGGCCCTAACGTGGCTACAGGCAGGTACGGATCAGGTGCAAATGTTGCCCGCGGTGGCTTTTACAGAGGCGGCCGGTACTACCCGGGCGGTGTAAACTATGGCAGCAGAAGTTACGGCGGCAGTTATTACGGTAACACCTACGGCCGCTGGGGAGGATCCAGAGGTTATTATTTTAACCGTGGTTTTTACAGCCGCCTTTATTACCCACGGCTTGGCTTTAGTTTAGGTGTGCTGCCTTACGGCTACTATCCGTTTTACTGGGGCGGTTCACAGTTTTACCTGAGCGGTGGCTATTTTTATCAATACAACAACAACCAATATACTGTTGTTGAACCACCACTAGGTGCGGCTATTAGTAGCTTGCCGGACGGTGCCCAGTCAATAGTTATTGATGGCGAACAGTACTACGAGTTGAACGGTGTTTATTACCTGCCGGTTACCAGGGATGACGGTAGCGTAGTATACGAAGTGGTAGGTAAAGATGGTCAGTTGGAAACAACCGGCAACATTGCCGATATGCCTACGCCTACTATCGCTGAAGCGTATGTGGGTGAGATTGTAACCGACCTGCCGCCTGATACAAGAAGGGTAAAGCTGAATGGTGAAACCTTTTTAGTATCGCCGGACCAATACTATTACCAGGAAATACCGGGCACCAACACTTACAAGGTGGTTGCAGTTCCGATCATTGAACCGTAATAATTTTTAAATACAACAGCTGAATATTAAGGCGACTTCGGTCGCCTTTTTTTATGGCATTTGTTGGGTAGCGCGTTTCACAAAAATATGAAACATAATGAAACGCCTTATTTCTGCAAATGTCTGAATACGTGCAGTTTACATTCACAGAATGAAACGAAATGAAACACCATGAAACTACTTATTCGTCAGGAAAATCAAGTTCAAAGCACCATTAACAATCTGATTATCAACCTATTGAAAAAACAGTCATTTTTGGCTATCATGTGAAACGCTTTTTAAGCGGTTTATCAACCTTGATATATTAAGAGCTACAGTTCACCAGGGCTTTCAAAAACATAGAGTGTTCCATACTCATTAGACCTGAACTTATCCCCAACAAGTCCTCTTCTGATCAGTTCGTGCCTTATAACCCGCATAACAAACCAATGGCTTACAATAAGGGTATCATCCTGCTCGCCTGCTAGTAAATTATCTATAAACGCAGCAATCCCCCGTTTAAATTGGTCGGTGTTTTTATTTGATGAAAATGATTTGATGCGTACAATAAGTCCCCATATTAAAAACGGAAGTTTGATCTTATTCGATAAACGATGCAAAATATCCAGCTCACTCAGTTCGGGTACTTTAACGATCTCTTCACTATAAATGTGTTTTGCTGTGTTTACAGACCGCACCATGGTACTTGAATAACACCGTTTCCAGTCAATGCCATGTAAGTCGACTGTTTTATACTGGATATTCTCGGTGTTATCATATTCCTCAAACCATTTAATTACTTCAGATTTTGAAAGCAATTTTTTGTAGGGGAACGGATGATCTACCTTAAAATGTCTGACTAAACCTATTCTCATTTTTTGTCTCGGATCCAATTCAATTATATATCGGAACTGTGCGCAAAGATAAAATTGTGTGGTTAATACAATTGTTCGAACTCTTGGAAACTTTGAACAGCGCATAAAAATCAATAACTTTATACACAGCCCCAAAAGATTATAAACCTAACCTGGCCTGTTCAATGAAAAAAATCCTTATCGTATTCGTGGCTTCTTTGATGAGTGCATTTTATGTAAACGCTCAAATGCCCTTAATGAAGGTTGTTACTGATAAAGTAAAAGCGCTACAGCAATCAGGCGTCGACACCATTGTAACTTACCATCCATATTGTGTTGGCTGTATTCTTACCAGGATTTCAGATTCTTTAACCTGTGTACATAACATACGGCAATACGTGATCTGGAAAAAAAACGGACAAGGCTACGTGCAATTTTTTGATGAGTGCTACACTTATTCGCCGCAAGAAGGGGCTAAGGGCTTTGTTGCCTTATTAAGTAAAAATGCCTCTGCAATTATGCAGGAAAAACTGTTGCCTGTTGAGTTTGAGAAACTCTATAACGGAAAAGTTCAACGTTTTACCTCCTGGGTAGACCATTCTGATCATCAGGATTTTGTGTTTTACCTTAATGGAGACACCATAGAAAAACCGATTGACAACTACGTTTTAGACACAAGATGGGAAGACGACTATTTCAGCGCACCGGATGATAAAAGAACCACACCACCATCCGGAAAGGCGGTAAATATA
Source organism: uncultured Mucilaginibacter sp. (assembly GCA_965650195.1). Lineage (GTDB taxonomy): Bacteria > Bacteroidota > Bacteroidia > Sphingobacteriales > Sphingobacteriaceae > Mucilaginibacter. The sequence goes on from CBFGNU010000238.1 coordinate 6,031, forward strand.
AACTACACTAAAAATCAAAATACCTACTTAAAAAAGTTGCTTGATTTAGCAGAGCGAGAAATTGAAAAAATGGAATTTAAAAGAACTCTTTGATTGCCGCTACTATTTTCCTCCGTAGCTTATCTTAAAAATTGTGCCCTTCAAATCATCCGCCACATAAAGCGAACCATCCGGACCTTGAGCTAAACCCGTAGGACGGTATTGTGTAGTTGTGCTGCCTGTCTCCTGACCCGAAAAATTGTCGGCAAATATTTCCCAGGGGCCTGATGGCTTACCGTTTTTAAATGGCACAAAGGCTACTAAATAACCCTTTTTCATTTCGGGCGATTGCGCGTGGAAAGCCATAAAAGCACCATTGCGATATTTAGCCGGAAATGCTTTTCCGGTATAGAACAGCAGATCATTTGGCGCAAAATGAGCGGGAATTACTGTTAGTGGCTCAAGATATTTTGTATCGGGCGATTTCTTGCCATCACCACCATACTCGGGCGATTGAATATACTTATTCTGAAA
>CBFGNU010000239.1:0-6484 GCA_965650195.1 uncultured Mucilaginibacter sp.
ATATCGGCCTTGCCTTTGTGACGATGCAGGCAGAGCTACAACAGAAACTTCAAAAAAAAATTGATTTGGTTTCATCTAAAGCCATTTCTAAATTTATAAAACCTTTCATTGATCGAGATAAAATTTTGATCTATGAAAAGTAAACTTGGTGACCGCCAACGATTACTTCATATCTTAGAAGCTATAGAGGAAATTCAAACTTATACAGAAAGTACTGACTTAAATGCTTTCCTCGGTAATTCGATGATGCGTTTTGCATGTGTCAAGCAAATTGAAATAATTGGTGAGACGGCTAACAGTATAACAACCGAGACAAGATCAACTTTTACAGAACTCGAGTGGAGGCAAATAATTGGAATGAGGCACATTTTGGTTCACGAGTACTTTGGAGTAGACTTTGACTTGATATGGCAAGTTATTATAGATGATCTGCCTCAATTAAAAGATAAAGTCAAAACAATTATAGACTCCCTTTAACCCTTACCCCATCATCCCTTCAAACTTCTCCCAAAAACCATCTTTAGGTACGGGCGCGGTTATTAAAACGGGCTCATTTTTTACCGGATGATTAAACTGCAAACGGCGGGCATGCAGGCAAATACTTTTACGCAAGCTACCGCGTGGATAGCCATACTTATTATCGCCAACTATAGGGCAGCCTAAAGTTGACAGCTGCACCCTTATTTGATGCGGCCGCCCGGTTATCGGGTCCACTTCTATTAAATAATAGCCCTCCAGCTCGCCAACCAGTTTATAATGCAGCTCAGCACGCTGGCTGCCTTTAATTTCCTTGTCGTGCGCCTTGGTAACGTTTTTCTGCGGATTTTTTACCAACCAATGCAACAGCGTACCGCTTTCGGGATAGGGTCGTTTGCGTACTACCGCATAGTAAGTTTTATGCATTTCGCGGGCCTTAAACATGTTGTTTATCCGTTCTAAAGCCTTGCTTGTTTTAGCGAATAAAATAACGCCGCTTACCGGCCTGTCTAACCTGTGCACAACACCTAAAAAAGCACCATTGGGTTTGCTATATTTTTGGGCGATATACTTCTTTACCTTTTCATCCAGCGGCTCATCCCCCGTCTCATCAACCTGCACAATATCACCCGCGCGTTTGTTGACTGCTATAAGGTGGTTATCCTCGTAGAGTACGTCGGCATCGGTTATATCTTTAGGAACGTAGTGGAATTCTTTCCGGCTCATGCGTTGGTTCATGGTTCATAGTTGATGGTTCATGGCTGACAGATCATGGGGCATGGTATGAAATAACACTCTACAATATATGCGCTATGAACTATGAACCATCAACCATGAACTAAAATTAATACTGCTCCTTCTCATTAGGGAAACTTCCTCCCTTTACATCGCTAACATAATTTTGTATGGCATTGTTCATCACATCATACAAATCGGCATACTGGCGCAAAAACCTGGGTTTAAAGCCTTTGTTTAAGCCTAACATATCATGTATCACCAGCACTTGTCCATCGCAATGCTGCCCTGCACCTATGCCTATGGTTGGTATATGTAAACTCTCCGTCACCTCTTTGCCTAACGCCGCCGGGATCTTCTCTATCACAATACCAAAACAGCCCAGTTCCTGCAATTTTAAAGCATCCTGCTTTAGCTTGTCGGCCTCTGCTTCTTCTTTGGCGCGTACGGTATAGGTGCCAAATTTATAAATTGATTGTGGTGTTAAACCCAAATGCCCCATAACCGGTATACCGGCGGTAAGTATGCGCGTAATTGATTCGGCAATTTCTACCCCGCCTTCCAATTTTACCGCGTGTGCTCCCGACTCCTTCATGATACGGATAGCAGAGTTAAGTGCCTCTTTTGAGTTGCCCTGATATGTACCAAAAGGCAAATCAACAACAATTAAAGCGCGTTTAGCAGCCCGCACTACAGACGACGCATGATAGATCATCTGATCTAACGTTATTGGCAAAGTAGTTTCGTGCCCGGCCATAACGTTTGATGCGGAGTCGCCAACCAATATCACATCCGTTCCGGCGGCATCAACAATGGTTGCCATTGAATAGTCGTAAGCGGTAAGCATGCTTATCTTTTCGCCACGGTTCTTCATCTCCTGAAGCGTGTTGGTGGTGATGCGTTTTATTTCTTTATTTACCGACATTTTGATCAGTTTTGATGGGCAAATGTAGGGAATATTTATATCGGATTTCGGATGTTCGATTTCGGATTTATTTTACAATTTTTCTGCCTTAGCGCATCGTATAACAGTTAAGTAAAGAATGGTGGAGATGATCATTGCGCCCGCTATGCCCGTTAGCAGACCCACAGGATAGCTTGGCCAATCTTTTTCGATAACTATCGCATAAACAGCGTTAGTACCCCCATCCAACCCGGTTATAACATGCAGAAGTACATTTACCGTTGCATGTGTAATTACGGCAGTCAATAACGAACCAGTAAGCACAAATGACAAACCAAATACGAACGAAAAAAAAGTGGTGCTAGCAATCAGACTTATCCCACCTTGAAAATGGTATAATCCGAAGGGCAAAGCCATTATCAAAAGACTTAACCGCCACCCTAATAATTTGGCAAAAAACACCAGCAAAAATCCCCTGAACAGCAGTTCCTCTAAAAATGCGCCAAGTAAATAGGAATAACTCTCCTTTAAAAGGTAAGCTACATTTAATGATTTATAAACAAAATGATATGGAACCAACACATAAAGCACTAATGCCATTATTATAATTGTTGCTACAGCAATGCCTGTCCCAATTAGCACGTTTTTGTATAAGTACTTTGTTAAATCAATTCCCAAAGCAGCCGCTTGGATACTGTTGCGTTTAAGCAAGTTAAGAGTGGTGAAAAACAATACCGCATCAGCAATTAATATAAACGTTGTCCGAATCCAGAAGTTAGGTGTTGGACCACCAAATATTATTTGCGGGGCTATGTTTATTACGTATGCTGCAATTGCTGCAAGCAGGAATATCAAAAGCGAGCGAGTATCAAATTTAAAGGAAGCTTCCTTATCTAAATGCGTTGTGCTGGTTAAGTGTGACATAAGGTGGGAGGAACATTTATTTGCGCTCACTAATTTATAATAAATAACCGGCTGATCTAAAGGTGTTGAAAAAATCCGAAATCTCACATCCGAAATCCGAAATAAATAATTACTTTTGCGCCGTGAATCAGGGGCATGTCCGCATAGTTTTCCCATCGTTTTTTCACGGCGCACCGCACCGGATAAGCCGCGTTTTTAACCATTCAATTTATTTCAAAAAATGACTTATTTCACCAAATTACCGGCCGTATTGTTATTAGCTGACGGTACAGTTTTTCATGGAAAAGCCGCAGGCAAAATTGGTACAACGGCCGGCGAAATATGTTTCAATACCGGCATGACCGGCTACCAGGAAGTGTTTACCGACCCTTCTTATTTTGGCCAGATAATGGTAACTACCAACGCGCATATTGGTAACTACGGTATAGCCGATGAGGAAGTAGAATCGGGAAATATTCAAATTGCCGGTTTGGTTTGCAAAAACTACAACATTGCTTACAGCCGCAAACAGGCTAATGAGTCTATACAAGATTACTTCCAGGAGCAAAATATTGTAGGCATATCAGATATTGATACCCGCCAACTGGTGCGTCACATCCGCGATAAAGGCGCTATGAATGCCATCATCTCATCAGAGATACTGAATATTGATGAACTAAAGGTTAAATTGGCCGATGTACCTTCAATGGATGGATTGGAGCTTTCATCAAAAGTAAGTACTACTAAAACCTATACTGTAGGCGACGAGAAAGCGCCTTACCGTGTTGCTGTACTTGATTTGGGCGTAAAGAAAAACATACTGCGGAACTTTGATAGCCGCGACGTTTATGCCAAAGTTTATCCTGCCAAAACAACTTTTGGCGAAATGGAAAAAGATTTTGCTCCTAATGGTTATTTTATATCAAACGGCCCCGGCGATCCTGCTGCTATGCCTTACGCTGTTGATACCGTAAAAGAAATTCTGGATGCTGACAAGCCCCTTTTTGGTATTTGTTTAGGTCACCAATTGTTAGCATTAGCTAATGGCATCCCCACAAAAAAAATGTTTAACGGGCATCGTGGCTTAAATCACCCGGTTAAAAATATCATCATCAACCACTGCGAGGTAACATCGCAAAACCACGGTTTTGGTGTAGTGCCTGATGCTGTAAGGGCATCAGACAAAGTGGAGATCACCCACATTAACTTGAACGATCAATCAATAGAAGGTATACGCGTAAAAGGCAAAAAAGCTTTCTCGGTACAGTACCACCCCGAATCATCACCGGGCCCGCATGATAGCCGCTACCTGTTTGATGATTTTATTGAGATGATGAAATAATTACAGGATCGGGCTTATCGCAGGCACTTAGTGCTTTTTGTGTTGGGCCAGCTCATACTTACTCAAAATATAATTGGGAAAGCGCCCTGCTAGTCGGGCGCTTTTTTTGTGGTTATATATTTAAACCGTTAATTTTTTTATAAAATCCCTATAAACAAATTAGTTATATTTGCAACTCTTCAATTTATAATGAGAAAGTACCTGTTACTATTGTTTGTAATAGCCGTGTGCGTGTGGTCTTGTAAGAAAACTGAAACACCCGGCAGAATAATTACCCCGGTTGTAGATACCGCTGAATTGACCACGTTTAAAATTGAGGCAAAAAACAACAGTGGCAAAATTACAGCCGATGTAAACTGCACCATTACAGGCGACTCCATAATAGCTGTAGTGCCCGAGATGACCAAAAACAATAAATGGGTAGTTACTTTCGAGACTAAAAAATCAGGTACTATTGTTAAGGCAAATGATACTTTGCAATTGAGCGGTGCTACAGTTACCGATTTTTCAGTACCGGTTACCTACTCGCTTAAATCATCAACCGGCTTTGTAAAAGATTACAAAGTAAAAATAAAGGTTTTTACAGGTTTGCCAATTTTGTACATAACTACTGATGCCCCTGTCGTTTCTAAAGATGTATATGTAAATGGTGTGGTAGACATTGACGCTAATGTTGAATACGACCAGGTGGCTACGCATATCCCAACGCAAATGAAAGGGCGGGGCAATTCAACGTGGTCTAAATCAAGTTATCTTAAAAAGCCTTATAGGCTAAAATTTAACGCCAAGTCGCCTATGCTGGGAATGCCATCGGCAAAAAACTGGGTATTACTGGCTAATTATAATGACAAAACCCTGCTGCGCAATAAAATTGCCATGGAGCTTGGCAGGCGCATGAAATCTGATTTTGCGCCTCAAAGCCGTTTTGTTGAGGTGGTGCTTAATGGCGATTTCCTGGGCAATTACTTACTGACAAGCCAGGTAGAGATACATGAGAACCGGGTTAACATTGCTCCGCTTTCAGCAGGTAACATTACCGGCGGATACTTGTTTGAGCTGGACCAACGGCTGGATGCTGATTTCTGGTTTAAAACGACATTAAAAAGCACACCAATTACTTTTAAAGACCCTGATGCGCCTACTACTGCACAATATAATTATTTAAAAAGTTACGTGGATGAGGCAGAGGCTGCACTATTTGCAGATAATTTTAAAGACCCTATTAACGGTTACGCTAAATATATTGATGCGGATTCGTTTATACGTTGGTTCCTGGTAGAAGAAACTATGAAGAACCAGGATTCGCGTGATTATAGCAGCATATATTACTATAAACCCGCTAACGGAAGAATAGGCATGGGCCCGGTATGGGATTTTGATATCAGTGGTGGTAACTGTGATTACTCTGATTCTAAATTTCCTACCGACTGGCACACCCGTTACTGTGAATGGTTATATAGGCTGAAGGCTGATAACGACTGGACCGTAAAGGTCAGGAACATGTGGAAAGGCGCGCGACAAAACGAAGTGAAACAAGTGTTGGATGACATTGATAAATACGCTAAAGATCTACAATTATCGCAGGAGCAAAACTTTAAACGATGGCCAATACTTAAAACCTATGTTTATCCCAACGCTGTAGTTTTGGGGACATACGAGTCGGAGGTGGCTTACTTTAAAAGTTTTATGACCCAGCGCATTGCCTGGATAGACGCTAATATTGATAGCTTTTAAAAAATGCCCCTTACGGGGGCATTTTTTTTATCCTTTAAAGTTGTCAACAGAGTCGTTCAAGGCTCTTATTCTTCCCATCCATATCTTATATAGCACAAGCAGTTGCGTTATAAGTAAAGCAAGCCCTGTCCCTAGCAAAATGTAGCGGCGCGAATCAAGCGTTATGTTCCAGCAAAAAAAGGCAAGCAAACCGCCAATAAACAGAACCCGAAGCATTAGCGTTATAACTGCATGTTGTTTCATCCTGCTTAAATAACCCTGCATTGCTGTTTTAATATCTGCGTCGGCCGTAAGGTTTTTTGAAAAATTGTATCCTGTTAAATTATGCAATAGGGCGGCCAAAACAGCTATTATCAATATCGCGTTTGCAATTAAAGGTTTATCCGCGC
>CBFGNU010000240.1:0-6451 GCA_965650195.1 uncultured Mucilaginibacter sp.
CTGTACAATTATTACTAGTCATAGATGATATTCAAGCTGAAGTTAACCCAATCGTTCCAGTAGCGCTTATACAACGTTTTAGCAGGGAGCAATATCTAAGTGCTGCCGGAAAGTTAAATGAACATATTGCCCGCGGCGATATCTATGTTACCAACTTTTGCCAGGAGTTTTACGCTGATGATGTTGAGATCAACCCTGTTGTTGTCTTTCTGGAGCTGAACAGGACCTCGCCCAAGCCATTCGCGGCATTTTATAAGTGGAACAATAACTATGCGCTCTGCGCATCGCCTGAGCGCTTTATGGCTAAGCGCGGCAGCACACTCATCTCTCAGCCTATTAAGGGTACCGCGCCGCGTGGCGACACTTTTGCCGAAGATGAAGCTATCAAATTACAACTGCGCAACCATGCCAAGGAGCAGCAGGAAAACGTAATGATTGTAGATCTGGTGCGTAATGACCTTACCAAATCTGCCAAGCCCGGCACTGTTAAAACGGAAGAGCTGTTTGGCATTTACAGCTTCATGCAGGTACATCAAATGATTTCAACGGTGGTTTGTGAGCTGCGGGAAGACGTTTCAGCCGTTGAAGCGGTGCGTAATACCTTCCCCATGGGTAGCATGACCGGCGCGCCTAAAATACGCGCTATGCAGCTAATGGAGGAATATGAGCGTACTAAACGCGGGTTATACTCAGGTGCGATAGGTTATTTTAGCCCTGATGATGACTTTGATTTTAATGTGGTGATACGGACCTTGCTTTATAATGCTGATTCGCGTTACCTCTCCTTCCAGGCCGGCAGCGCCATTACCTACCATGCCGATGCAGAGCAGGAATACGAAGAGTGCCTGCTTAAAGCCAAAGCAGTTTTAGCTGTTTTGGGGAATAAGTAGCACCGCTTGTTTGTTCTGCTTGCGGGGCGAAACAAATGGAGCAAACCGGAACAAGAATTTTTATAAGTTACTTATTTATAGTATATTAACTTTCGTAAGCGGAGCAAGGTGAAACAACTTATTCGTCAGGAAAATTAGCTGTGGATCTTCCATAACTTACTAATTATAGGGTAATTGCAAATAGAGGTCCGTTGCTTAGATTCTTATCTTCTCTCCCACTCTAACCCCAATTGCAGAACCATTGGCAAAAAAAGTGGAGTGGGGTTTTCCCTGTAAATAAGGCACAAAGGCATCGCCGTACAGAGCGGCAACATCGGCATCAAAAACAAAATCAGTAACCGCGCGGGTTTGCCACGAAATATGCTCTACCTGGTACTGCATGGTTGTTGTTGCATCCCAAATATTATAGCCCCAGTAATGCTCAAAAATAAACTCTTCGGGGCTGCCGGGTGCTATATCAGCTAATTCCTCCATCACGGTTGCCCCTAACTTATTCCATCGCCCGTTAAGCTGCCATTCGTATAAATATTGCGTGCCGTGGCCTACAGTGGTGACCGAGCTGCGCATAGGCAGAGCACGATAATGCTCACGATATAAATTATTGGCAATTAAAGCTATGGCGCGTTTAGGAACCAGTTCGCTTATAAAAACGGCGCAGCGTTTCCATACATTGCCATCAAAATAGCGTACGTAAAAACGCAGGTTAACTTCTTCAAAATTGATGTGCAAAGGCCAGCGTACGCCCAAAACCCTCGTATCGTCAAACAGAAAACCCACCATGCTGACCAAAGCCTTGCCCTCCCAAAGATCAAGTTCGGTACCGGCCGGGGTGTACGGTTTCAGGATAGCCGGATCCACCTCATAATTGAGCATGATCAGGTTAAGCCAGTTGGCTGTTAGAAAGGATTTTGCTGGCATGTTATTCATCTAATCCCTTTTTTAGGGATCGTGACACTTTCTTTATATCTAAAACAGCTTTATCTCTGCAAACGGACGATGCCCGCCAAATGTAGTTTGTGCCTGGGCAGGCGGGGCCGGAAAAATATAGTGCGTTACCAACTTATCAACCAATACCAACGACGCGATGATAAGCGCCACACCGGCAACCTGGTTAAGGCGGTGTACTAATTTGGCCGATACCCTGTCTCGCAGTTTATTGGCGTAAAACGCTTTTGTGGTATCTAACCCAAACTGAACTACCAGCACTGTTAAAAACATAACAGCAATTTTATAGCCTCGAGTGGGATCACTTGCATGGAAAATTGTACTGGCTGTACCTATAACGGTTATCCAATGAAACAACAGCGTCGGGTTAAAAATGCACATCAAAAACCCCTTTAAAAAATAGCCGTAGCGCCTAAGTCCCGTTGGCTGATCGTTATTATAGTTGATCTTTACTTTTTTGATGATATAGCGTATACCTACTACGAACAGAATAATACTGCCCACATCGCCTGCAACGGTTTTTGTTTGGGCAGATACATCAAACAACTGCGAACCAAACAGAATGGCCCCTACAAACACGATATCGCTGCAAACAACGCCCAGGGCCATGTAGATACCTGCATGGAAGCCCCGCTCAATACTGGTTTTAATTAATGCAAAAAAAACCGGGCCGGTTAAAAACGTCAACACTATTCCAATCCCAATCCCCGAAATAACAGCCTCTATCATTTATTAGGTTTACTTTGATGAAGAATGCGAATATCTGTCTAATATCATAAACAACCAAACATAAAATACTACATATGTATTAACTAATCTTTGTATAATTAATTTTAAATGGCTGTAATTATAAAAAATGGTTTATGTTAGTGTTGGAATCCCAACATAATATCAATAACAAAAAATGAAAGAAAGCGGGTCAAAAAATTACAGATTAGCACTATACACTGTTATTACAGTATTTTTCTTTTGGGGATTTTTAGCCGCTTCTAACGGCATATTTATACCCTTTTGTAAAGAGCATTTTAAATTAACACAGTTTGAATCGCAGCTGATAGATTATACTTTTTATGGCGGTTATTTTATCGGTTCGCTTATACTATACTTCGCGTCGCAAATTAGCAAGGTTGATATTTTAAATAAGCTAGGCTATAAAAACGGAATTATTATAGGGCTTGTTATTTCTGCAATAGGCGCCTTGAGTATGATACCGTCTGTTAACTCAGGTTCATTCCCGCTTATTTTATTTTCATTTTTTATTATCGCTATAGGTTTCTCGCTACAACAAACCGCAGCCAATCCGTTCGTAATTGTTTTAGGTCCGCCCGAAACAGGCTCCAACCGCCTGAACCTGGCGGGCAGTTTAGGCAATATCGGTGGTATAACAGGGCCTCTTGTTGTTAAACTGCTTTTATTCGGATCGGCTACATCTCAAATAAAAGGAGCCCAGGTTGAAATAACTGCTATCAATACGCTATACTATATATTGGCCGGATTGTTTATTGCTGTCGCGATATTTTATAGAGTATCCGATCTACCCAAAGCAACCAGCGACGAAAAGACCGAAGCAAGTACCAAGGCCAATTTACCTTTGGCTATTTTATTTATTGCGTTCCTGCTTATTCTGGTTGCCGACCCTATAAGTACTAAAACAGGTATCCCAAGTCAGTATTTCGTTTATGCCTCACTTGTTATCATTCTTACAACATTAGTGGGCACTATTTTCGCATCTGCAAAAAACAAAGCAGGCTGGGGCGCCATGCAATATCCGCAGTTAATTTTAGGCATGATAGCCATTTTTACCTACGTGGGCACCGAAGTTACCATACAAAGTAATTTAGGTTCGTTACTTAAAACGCCCGAGTTTGGCTCGTTTACTGAATCGCAGGCAGCGCCGTTTGTATCATTATACTGGGGCAGCTTACTAATAGGCCGCTTTACAGGCTCAATAGATAGTTTCAATTTATCGCAAAAGGTGAAGAATATTTTAACCGTTTTGATGCCTTTTATGGCATTCGGATTGGTACTGCTGGTTAACCATTCCTTAGGCGAAAATGTAAGCAATCTTTATATCTACGTTATAAGCGTGGCAATATTGGCGGTAGCTTTTTATATAGGCAGGCAAAAACCTACCCTAACCTGCATGGTAATGGGTTTGCTTGGTGTGGCTTTTATGCTGGTGGGGTTGTTTACAGATGGCATGGTAGCCACGTTTGCGTTTATAAGCGGCGGCTTGTGCTGCTCTATTATGTGGCCCTCTATTTTCTCGCTGGCCATTACCGGTTTAGGCAAATACGCCAGTCAGGGTTCGGCTTTTTTAATTATGATGATATTAGGCGGCGCAATTATCCCTCCCTTGCAGGGTAAAATTGCCGATGGCAGCAACAATGTTATACCGGGCATGAGCGGGCTCCACTTCTCGTACATTATACCGGCGCTGGGTTTTGCGTACATTGCTTATTTTGCCTGGAAGGTTAGCATCGAATTAAAAAAGCAAGGGTTTGATATTGACCAATCGCCTTCTACCAAAAGCACAGGCCATTAACCTGCACCATATTGTTAATCGCCCTTATAACTGTTAGATATTTACCACATGAAACCAAGTTTTGATCATATATTTATGAAGTTGGCTACCGACCTTGCCCTGCGCTCGCATTGCGTAAAGGCACACGTTGGTGCTGTTTTGGCACGCGATACGCGCATTATATCCATAGGTTATAACGGACCGCCGGCAGGCACGCATAATTGCGACGAAGAATGGCCCGAAACCGGCTGCGCCCGCGACTCGAAAGGTAGTTGTTCGCTGGCCCTACACGCCGAGCAGAACGCTATATTATACGCTGTAAAGAATGGTGCGAGGCTTGAAGGCGCTACGCTTTATACCACGCTATCTCCTTGCATAGCCTGTGCACGACTCATCTTTTCCGCCGGGATTACGCAGGTTTATTACAACAAGTCGTACGCGCAATACAAAGGCATTCCCAGCGATGAAGGTGTTGATTTTTTAAACAGGTTTGGGGTACCGACGATGAAGCTAGAGGATGAAGTCATTAGCTAAATTTATTTTAGTTTATTTCGCTTGCTTTTTTGTAGCGGTGGTGATAGCTGTACTTTTTATTGAAGATCCGAGTAGAGAAATGTTGGGTTTAACAATAGCAGGTTGCTTATTGTACGTTGTTGCAAGTTCAATTGTCTGGCTTATTATTTATTATTCTATATTAAATAAAATAGAAAATACCAACGCCCGGTTTATCGCATCTTTGGTATCAGGTTTTGTTTTATTAGATGGGTTTCTTTACCTGACTGACGGCGGAACCGCAAACCCAAAGTTCTTTTTATACATCAACGCCATTCATTTGCTTTGTTTCTTAACAGCTTTCGCTCTATCTCGAAAAAAGGAAAGAAATCACACAGAAAATACGATAATAACGGATTAATTCTTACCCTAAAAACGGCTTTACCTTGCCAATAGCAAACTCCAATTGCTCTTCGGGAGTAAGTTCAGTATTATCCAAAATAATGGCATCGTCGGCACGTGTAAGGGGACTTTCGGCACGGGTAGTATCCTGGTAATCGCGGTGAGCCAGGTTCTCAAATACCTCTTCTAAACTGATCTCAGGATTTTTAGGAAGCAATTCTTTATATCTACGCTCGGCACGTATTAAGGGGTCGGCGGTCATAAAAAATTTAACCTGTGCGTCAGGGAAAACAACGGTACCAATATCGCGGCCGTCCATCACAACATGTTTTGATTTGCCCATGCGCTGCTGCTGCCTCACCATCTCAACCCGCACATCATGCAACGCAGCAACACTACTTACCAGGTCAGATACCGGCATTAACCTGATCTCTTCAGACACCTCTTCATCGTTCAGCGTTATATGTGTCTGATAATCGCGCGAATGGAAATTAAGATGCACATTTTTGAGCGCTTCTTTTATCTGATGTTCATCCGTAAGGTCTACATTGTTCCGCAAAAAGTATAACGCTACGGCACGGTACATAGCGCCGCTGTCAACATAAATAAAGTGTAGCTCTTTTGCCAGAGCTTTTGCCAGCGTACTTTTTCCGCACGAAGAATAGCCGTCAATGGCTACCATAATATTGCTGCTCATGTGGCGCTAAGATAATAAAATTTGGCGAGTCTCTGGTTGGGTTGCGCGTACAATTGTGTTTAAATTACACCATTCATTTAATCAATCCGTTCATCTATTTACTAAATTCGCGCCATGAATTTTTCAAAACCGGCTCTGGCAAAAGAGGTGAGCTACAAAACATCCCGCAGCGGCGGCAAAGGCGGACAAAACGTAAATAAAGTTTCTACCAAAGTGGAGCTTTTATTTTCTGTGGATGATTCTGCGCTTTTTACTGATGATGAAAAATTATTAATAAAAGAAAAACTGCAATCGCGCTTTAATAAAGATGGTTATATACAGGTTATATGTGACGAAGAGCGCAGCCAGCTTTTGAATAAGGAAATTGCTTTAGAACGTTTGTGCGTATTGCTTGTTCGATCATTACAAAAGCCAAAGCCCCGCAAAGCCACAAAAGTGAGCAAACAAGCTAAAGAAGCCCGCCTTGCCGGTAAAAAGCTTAATGCGCAAAAAAAGGAAAAC
>CBFGNU010000241.1:0-6412 GCA_965650195.1 uncultured Mucilaginibacter sp.
CGGCCAGTTCCTTTTTTCTTTCTTCTGTAAATTGCCTGGCCTCGCGCGCCTCAACTTCTGCACGGCTAATGTGGTCGCGTTGCATTACTCGTTTCAATCTCATTTCTAATGGTGCCGAAACTAAAAGCGATTTATCACAGAAGTTATAGGAGCCACTTTCAAATAACACAGCAGCTTCCTTTATTACATAAGGTTCATTTATAAATGCCCTTTCCCATTCATCAAAAGCCCTGAAAACAGCCGGATGAACAAGCGCGTTCAGCTTTTTCAGATCCTCCTCGTTCTTGAAAACGATGCCTGCTATGTATTTTCTGTTGAGCTCACCGGTGGCAGAATAAGCTTCAGTACCAAAAGTGCTTTTTATTCCCTCTATCAACACTTCGTCAGCGGTCATCACTTTTTTAGCTTCGGCATCGGCATAAAAAACCTTTACGCCTAAAATTTCAAATACGCGTGCCGCGGTGCTTTTGCCGCTGCCTATATTGCCTGTTATGCCAATTTTCAACATTATTTCTTTACAATAAAGTCGATGTTACGGGGTTCAACGCTCACTATTTTGCAAAAATCGGGCACCCGGATAATTTTAACAGGGAGCGTGCTGTATCCATATTTTTTCCAATACTCTAAATCTACCTGGGCCTCAAACAGGTCGGGATCTATCTGCGCGTACCTATCAAGCGATGTTGTAAATGTCACCTCAACCCGCTGCGGCACAACTTTAATATTATAATAACTGGAGTTGTTAATGATCTTTACCGGGATCTTTATGGTTTTTTCGGTAAACTCATTCACAGGTACGGTAACCTGTACAGTTTTTGGATAAACAGTGATATTACCCTGCGCGGGAGCCTTAACATTAATGCCCGCGCTTATGGTCTCGTTAACATCCATAGCTTTAAGCGAATCCGTAGGCCAGCTTTTCAGTGCATCTATTTCGCCGCTTGGGCCGCTTACAGTAACATAAGATGGTTGGATAATAACATCGTCTGACTGCGAGAATTGTTTCTGATAATTTATGGCGCTTGATAGGTGAACAGGTATTCGCCGTATGCTGCGATTGGAAAAATCAAAGTACAGCGTATCCGGATTGAAGGCAATTATAGGATTATCCCGCGGCACATCAGCATTGATAAGCGCAAGCTGAGCGCTTAATGCTACGTAAGGATGATTTTCAAGTGAGCGCAGATCAACAGTTATTGTTGTGCTTTTTTCATCTAACCTTGCAAAAAGCATTTGCCAGCCCGTGCCTTTTACAACCGCCTCAATAGTATCCGACTGCAAGGAATGGAACGAGCGTTTTAGCGGAACATTTTTATACCTGATGATCTTTTTAGCGGTATAAGTATAAGTGCTCGAAAAAGCAACTACCAGCCAGGCACAAACGGCCAGCACAACGCATGTTAAAAAAACGGATATCCGCCTGCGCTCTGTTACCGATAGTTTTATTATTGCCATTTTTTAAGCTGAAAGCCAAAAGCGGAAAGGCAAAAGCTATATGGCTTCCCTTTCCGCTTTAATATTTAAATATACCTTTCGCTTTAAGCTTTCTGCTTTAAGCTTAGCACTCTACTTAGCCGGTGTATTCAATGGTTTTGATGCATCAAGCGATACGGCAGATTTATCAAAACGCAGTTTGCTACCTAACTCGGTGTCAATTACTATAGTTGTGTCGTTCACTTCTGCAATACGACCGTGTAAACCAGCTGTAGTTATAATTTTATCGCCTTTTTTTAACTCGTCAGCAAATTTTTTCTGATCCTTTTGTTTCTTCATTTGTGGGCGTATCATGAAGAAATACATTACCAGGATAATTAATCCAAGAGGTAATAATTGTTGCAATCCGAAACCGCCTGCTTGTAATAAAATAGTTGTTGTCATTATTTAAGATTTATTTTTTTGCCAGCACTTCGCCAATTAAATGCACAACCGTTTGTGCCGGACTTGTGTTAGCTGTAACTGTAATTTGTTTGTCTTGTAACCCATGTTTACCCGCACTGTCAAACGTAACCGATATTACGCCTTCTTTACCCGGCATAACAGGGGCTTTTGGCCATGTTGGCGTAGTACAGCCGCATGATGCTACAGCATTGGTTATTATTAAAGGTTGCGTGCTGCCGTTATAAAATTTAAAGCTATAAGATACTTTTTCACCTGTGATGATTTTGCCGAAATTATGGCTTTCCTCGTCAAATTTAATAATTGCCGGATCGGCTTTAGCTGTAGCGGTTGTGTCGGTTGCAGTTTTTTCGCTGCTCTTATCCACACTGTTACAGGCCGATAAAGCGCTTGCTGCAAGTAATATTATAAAAAGCTTTTTCATGTTATTCAATAAGGCCCCTGCCGGTTTTACGTATTTTCTTTTCCTCTTTTAATTCAATTAAAATTTTGTCTAAAATACCATTTATAAATGAATTACTTTTTGGTGTACTAAACTCCTTTGAAATTTCAAGATACTCGTTAATAGTAACCTTAACCGGGATAGAAGAAAAGTTAAGAAACTCGGCAATGGCCATCTTCATTAATAGGGTATCCATCATGGCAATACGTTCCGGCTCCCAGTTCTGCGTTTTAATGCCTATCATCTCCTGGTAGTCTTTATCATATTTGATAGTGGTTTGCAACAGGTTGACTATAAACTCGCGATCCTCTTCCCAATTGCCGGTTACCTCGGCTAATTTGTTCTTAGCAGGCTCATCAAAAGAGAAGTTTTTAAATGTTTTAGCGATCAGGGCCTGTAAAACTTCTTTATCAACCGGCCAGAAGATGAATTTTTCCTCAAAAACCTGTTCGGCTAGGGTGGATTTAAGAATTACTTTCTTAAATATGAACTTGATAATGTCTTTATCGGTTTGAATGGTATCGCCGGTTTTTTGAAGATATTCTTCATACTCTGGCGCAGCCTTTAAAGCTTTGAATAGGGTTTTTGCAAGTTCAGGTTCAAAGCTCCATTCTACTTTATATTTTTTTAAGCCCGCTAAGTATTCTTTGTTCTGTTTTAATGATGCATAAAAGCGGTTGCTTAGTATTTTTAAATTAGCATTCAGGTCATCGGCTGTAGGCAAGTGTTTGTGCGCACGCTCCTCAGCGTCGGTTGCGGCGTATTCAATAACTTCCGAAATAAGTGATAACATCCAGATATACATTTCGTATACCTTGTCAACGTTTTGGAGTAAGTTTTTTTCATGCTGACTTACACTATTTGCTCCGCCTGTTTGATGATACGCATATAATGCCTGTAGTACTTTTACCCGTAGGTGCCTTCTGTTTAACATGGTGTAAGAACGATTTAGGACTAGTCCTGGTTATTATTTATTTTAATATGATGATTTTACTTTATTGATATCGGCTAAACGTTTGGTCGCGATTTTATTTGCGGCCTGTATAGTTGGTATATTCTCTGCTTTTGAAAGTTTTAATACGTTGCGTGTAGATTCGTAAATGTTCTCGGTAAGTTGTAACGAATGCTTTTTACTGAAGCCCATTAGCTCTGAATAGCAATTGATTAAACCACCTGCGCTTATAACGTAGTCGGGCGCAAATAAGATACCTTTTTCCAACAGCATTTGTCCATGTAGATCTTCGTCCCCTAATTGATTATTAGCTGAGCCGGCAATTATGGCGCATTTTAGTTTTTTAATGGTTTGCGAATTTACCGTAGCGCCCAAAGCGCAGGGTGAATAAATATCCGCGTCTATATCAAATATACTGTTATTCGAAACCGCCTGCGCGCCGTATTTTTTTGATACAAAGCCGGTGCGTTCTTCGTTGATATCGCTCACGTATACCTTAACGTTTTCTTCGCGTAGCAGTTTTACTAAATTTTCGCCAACGTGGCCAATGCCTTGTACTATTACTGATTTTCCGGTAAGGCTATCGGTACCGAAAAGCTCCTTAACCGATGCTTTGATCCCCATAAACACACCCATTGCAGCAATAGGGGTAGGATCGCCGCTGCCGCCCATTGTTTCGGGCAGGCCGGTTACATGCTGCGTTTCCATGCGGATGTACGCCATATCACGCGGATTGGTACCAACATCTTCAGCTGTTATAAACTCGCCGTTAAGGTTTTTTATAAAGCGACCAAATTTGCGGAGTAGAGCTTCGGTTTTATCTCGGCGCGAATCGCCAATTATTACAGCGCTGCCGCCACCCAGGTTAAGGCCTGACATTGCAGCCTTGTAAGTCATATTCTTTGAAAGCCTTAGTACATCGTCTAAAGCATCACCCTCGCTTTTATAGGCCCACATGCGTGTGCCGCCTAAAGCAGGGCCCAAAGTAGTATCATGAATCGCTATTATGGCTTTCAAACCCGTATCCGGATCGCTGCAAAACACAACTTTTTTGTGTCCGTACGCTTCAATTTTATTGAACAGGGATTCGGTGGCTTCCTTTGCTGGCATTTGCTGTTTTTAGGCTCAACAAAAGTAGATGTTTTTTTGAATGCGGCAAAGGTTTTTTAAAAGCACCCCACTAAAAGCAAAGAATGGGTTGTTTTATGTTACGCGTTTAAGTGGCTGATCTTTTTATTTATAAGGGTTTTATCGGCCTGCGTTTTAGCCAATTTTAAAGCCTGTTCATAGTTAATCAGCGCCTGCTTGTTATCCAAATCTGTATATAAATACCCCATCAGAATGAAGTAAAACAGGTTGTTTTGAAGGTTTAGCCTTTCAGCGTCAACAATAGCATGCTCTTTACCCACAGTTTTTGAAAGCACATAAGCCCGGTTCAACGCTGCCACCGGCGAATATGCTATCGCCAATAATTTATCATATAACGCCAGCACGGCCTCCCATTTTTTTTTGCTGTCTGTTTTTTGAGTGCGCCAAAAGGCAATCATGGCTTCAATATGGTATTTAGATAAATCATTTCCGTTTGCTGAACGATGCAGATACATAGCACCGTTGGTTATCATATCATTATCCCATAAAGTGGTGTCCTGCTCATCATATAAAATATGTTCACCGTTAGGGTCCGTCCTGGCGTTAAGTCGCGACGCATGAAAATGCATCAATGCAAGCAGCGCATTTACAACCGGCTTATTGGTGAGGGCGTTTTCTGTCAACATAGTGCATAAGCGGATAGCCTCAAAGCAAATCTCTTTATTTACTACTGTATTGTTGCTTAACGAATAATAACCCTCGTTAAACAAGAGATAAATAGTTAAAAGCACGGTTTCAAGCCGAGGTTCTATCTGGTCCGCCGGAGGCATTTCAATGCTGATATTTTGTTGCCTTAGTTTCTCTTTACCTCTATATAACCGCTTACCTATGGTTTCTTTGTTGGATAAAAAGGCGTCAGCTATTTCATCAATACCAAAACCGCAAAGTATACGCAAGGCCAGGCCAACCTGCGCCTCGGCAGGAATAGCCGGATGGCAAATGGCAAATATCATTTGCAGCTGACTGTCGTTAATGTTTTGTGGTGACAGGTCTATCTCCTCCTCAAAAACTTCGTCGTTTCTTTGCAGGTCGGGAGATATTTTGTTCTCAAATAAATTACTCCGTTGTATTGCAGTGCGCGCCTTGTTTTTGGCCACACTATATAGCCAGGCAACCGGATTAGGGGGCACACCGCTGATTGGCCAGTTTTGGGTCGCTGTTGCAAAGGTGTCGCTGGCAATATCTTCGGCAGTCTCCATTTGCTCAAAACCGAACCGCCTGTATAGTACTGATACTATTTTGCGGTATTCGGTTCTGAATAAATGGGGAATAATTTCTCGCTGTTGCATTAAATTGATAAGCCCCCGCGAATGCCGGGGGCTTTTATTATTTAAGAGTGGATACCATCGCCCTTTGCCAGCTGGCGTACTTCAACCGTGTTGCCTTCGCCTTGTAATACCGGGCAGCCTTTGGCAAACTCGGCAGCTTCATCTGCGCTGTTTGCTTTTACTACTACGTAGCCGCCTAGGGTTTCCTTTATTTCGCCAAAGGGGCCGTTGGTTACTGTTTTGTCATGATGCACCACTTTGGCATTGTCAAATACCAGCCCGTCGCCTTTGCCCGCAAAATTGCCTGTTGCTGTTAGGCCGTTAAGCCAGTCCATGGTTTGTTGCATCCATATCTGCATTTGCTCCGGCGAAGCCAATTTGCCGCCATCCTGGTGCCTAAAAATAAGCATGTAATCTTTCATTGTCTTGTTTTTTAAATGTTACCGTATAAATGAATTATACACACATATCAAACGGCTTAGGCCAAACCGGACAATAAAGTTAAAATAAATATCAGTCTTTTAAACGTACCATACACTGCACGTCTTTATCGCTCAAGTACCATTCAACGCAGTAACCCTCGGAGTCAATATCGGGGCGTGCTATCATTTGCTGAAAGGTGTTTCCAATGGCGTGCTGGTCCTTCATGTAGTCGGGCAGTGTATCGCTTATGTAATTGCCTTTTTTTTTGATAATAGTTTGCAG
>CBFGNU010000242.1:0-6377 GCA_965650195.1 uncultured Mucilaginibacter sp.
TGGCGATAAAAGTGAGCCGATCAGTTATCGTAATGTGTGGTTGAGAGAACTGTAACGAAATGAGTAAATTCATATTCCCGGCCATTATAATAACGGTTATTTTAGTGGTAACAACAGTAGGAGCTTATCTGGTAAAAAAAAACCGAGGTGTAATGGTTGTTATTATCACTCTGGGAACGATAGCTATGGCGGCTTATCTCTGCGAAATTATTTTTTCAGAATTTTATAGAAGATAATATGATTCTTGTTGTATTGATCCTGCTTGCCTTGATCGTAACGATAGTTGCAGCTTATCTGGCTAGGAAAAATAAAATGATCATGTTTGGAGTGATCGGATTAGCGCTGTTCGGTATTATCTGTTTTGTAGCGCTTTTCCTTCTTGGATTGCAAAATATGTAGGCATCACTTTCTTGCAAAGGTCAGATATTTAACAATCTTAAACCCTGTAAATATTTTGTTTACAGGGTTTTTGTTTAAAGAAAATCCTTTCCCGCATATACTATTCGTTTTATGCGATTGAAAGGCTGAACAGATACTGTTTTTAGACTTTTTTACAAAGTAGGATAAGGGGGGAATTGACTCACAAAGTCTTAGAAATATCCTGCGATTATAATTTGGTAATAGAGATAAAACTATTTGTTATTTAAGTAAATTTGGATGACCCGTAACGCCATCG
This sequence comes from uncultured Mucilaginibacter sp., assembly GCA_965650195.1. Classification (GTDB taxonomy): domain Bacteria; phylum Bacteroidota; class Bacteroidia; order Sphingobacteriales; family Sphingobacteriaceae; genus Mucilaginibacter. Next base: position 677 of record CBFGNU010000242.1, read on the forward strand.
CTATGAATTTTCAGCAGTTATTGCATGAGATAAAACAATATGTAACCAGTTATTTTGCTACACATGCCGACCCGGCGCTTATTTACCACGACATTGGGCATACACGCCGTGTGGTGCAATATGCAGGTAATATAGCCAATCACTACCAGTTAAATGACGAGGATTACTTTATAGTTATGGCAGCAGCCTGGTTTCATGACACTGGTTTTTTGATAGATAAAACGCGCCATGAAGAGAATGGCGCGCGCCTGGCGGCCGAATATTTGAACCACCTGGGGCTAAGTGATACCATTATTGAACACGTAAAAGGCTGCATACTGGCCACAAAAATGCCGCAGAGAGCGGTAGGCCTTTTACAGCAAATAGTTTGTGATGCCGATCTGTACCACTTAGGTACCAAACAATTTGAAGCCAATAGCAAATTGTTAATGAGAGAGATAGAAGCTGAGGGAAATATTAAAATAGATAAAAAGGTTCAATTGGTAGAGAATATTAAAATGCTGAGTAGCCACGTATACTACACAGATTTTGTTAAGCAGGAACTGAAAGATCAGTTGGAGCAAAATTTGCAGACATTGTTGCGTAAACAGGCACTGGAAGTCAATGCCGGCAGGGTAGAACAAGCGGTTGAGACTTCACTGACACCGCAGGTAGCAAAACAGGACAAAACAAACAAGCCTGGCCGCGGTATTGAAACAATGTTCAGAATAACATCAGGGAATAATCAACGTCTAAGCGATATGGCCGACAATAAGGCCCATATATTAATTACCGTCAATTCCATAATTTTATCGGCTATTATAAGTTTGGTTTTGCGAAAATTAGACGAGAACAGCATTTTTATCATACCAACTTTTATTTTGCTTGGGGTAAGTTTGCTATCTATAACATTTTCTATACTGGCAACACGCCCGTCTATTCCTAATGGTATTTTTACAAGGGAGGATATTGACAGCAAACGGGTAAACCTGCTTTTCTTCGGTAACTTTTACAGGGTAGGTTTTGAAGAGTACAGTGCCGGAATGAAAAAGGTAATGGGCGATAAAGACTTTCTATACGGCACACTAATACGCGATGTTTATTCGCAGGGCGTTGTACTGGGCCGTAAATACAGGTTACTGCGTGTTGCATACAACATATTTATGTTTGGCCTTATTATAGCCGTTTTGGCATACACCATTGCTTCTCTCCTCAATTTGCATTAAAGGCAGATAATAGAAATAATATGAGTATAAAACAAAAAGGTGTAATTGTTTGGGTTATTGTTGGTTGGATAACTGGCTTGTCGGGTTTAGCTTGTATTAATAATCAGTCTAAAAGCGTTTATTCGACTTATGATCTTGATAATCCCGAAAAGTATTATGTATCCGGTAGTTTGGAAGAGATCTCTGGTATAGCTCTTTATAAAGGCCGTGTCGATTCAATATACGCGGTGCAGGATGAGGATGGGAGGATTTATTACTTTAAACCGGGCGGTAATAAACCCGCTTGGTCAAAGTTTAGCGGTCACGGCGATTACGAGGATATAGCCATCGCCCTCGATCAGGTTTTTATATTGCGAAGTGACGGTACTATCTTTACTTTTCCGTTCAAGCAAATACGTGGCGGTAATATAGATGGTGTGCAAACATTGGCGGGGTTATTGCCTGCAGGCGAATATGAAGGTATGTATGCCGATGAAAAAAGTAAACAACTGTATATACTTTGTAAAAGTTGCGAAGGCAATAATGCCGGAAAATTTGGCAGGGGTTATATTTTTGAAATGGGTAATGCCGGAGTGTTAAGTCCAGCCGGCGAATTTTCTATCACCGTTAAAGATAAAGGTGGGCGGTCGGGTAAACACAAAACCAAGTTCCACCCGTCGGCCCTGGCAAAAAATTTGAAAACTAATGAGTGGTATTTGCTTTCGTCTGTCAATAAAGCGCTAATTGTAACCGATGCTGCATGGAAGATCAAAACGACATATCCGCTTGATGCTGGATTGTTTGTACAACCCGAAGGGATAGCCTTTGATGATCAGGACAATCTATACATATCCAACGAAGGCGATAAATTGACGCGGGGCACCGTTTTAAAGTTTAAGCCTAAGCCTTGACGTGTTTTATTGAACATCGGTAATTTCCAACTGCGCATATAAACTGTTATATGACGTGCTTCTTAATACAGCAAGATCTTGATTATGTAATATACCAACGCGCAATGCTTTCAGGCCCGAGATCGTTTGCATATTCTCCAACTCCAAAAATTCAACTGTAGTATCCAATATTCCCTCTGTCTGCAATATCTCAATATACTTTTTATACTCGCGCGCCTCTTCGGCCTTAGCATAAACAATTGTGATCATTCCCTGCCTTGTTATGCGCTCGGCAGAGCCTTTGACACGTGCCTTATCAATTCGTTTTTTTATTACTTCATAACGTATGTTATGGGCACCATCTACATCAAAACGTTTTTCATCCATCCGAAACTTTATGGCAATTGGCGCAGTTGAAACCAATATGAGCGAGGTAACGCCAAGCGGGTACGGCAATTTGCGTTTCAGGTTAACCTGCTCTATCTCCATTTCTGCAATAACGCGTAATTGCCAAAGGCGCAGGCGCTGCAAATGCCCGGGCTTAAATATCAGCTTTGGAGCAATTGCGGCACCCATATATAAATTATGTTCAATGCCATCGGTTTTAAAACGCTCAAAGTAATGCGGAAAAAATTGCTGTATCTCCGCCTGCCGGTTGTCCAGCACGGTAGCTAGTTTTTGGTTGATAAGCTCCAATGTTTGCTCATAGTTGCGACGGTTTTGATGAAAGCTTCCGGTTTTTGCATCGGCCTGTTCAAAATAGTTATTTATCTCTTTTGTTGCCGGAAGTGATTTAAGCAGTGGATGCACAGTTGTTTCGATATAGTGCTGAATATGCTGTTCTGAATCGGCAAGTATGTTTAAAATCAACTCATCTGTAAACGTGCGCAAGTCAAATAATACCTCTTCAATAGCCAGCGAATTGACGGGTGATTGCACTTCGTCCAATATGGCTATGATAGCGAATAACTGGTTTTTCAGATCCTTATGTACGCTTTCGTTGCGGGTAATTGACGATTCGCTGATATCCACTTGTCCATAAAGCGGATAAACGTCTTTAAAGGCTATCTCTTTAAAAGTATGGCTGATACCCTTATTGGCCTCACTGATAAAATTCACAGCCTCGCGTTTAAACTTCCAGTATACACTTGGATGCAGGGTGGTATAATACTCCTGTATTAAGGCTTGGACACGATTTTGCATTTCCTGCATTATACGGTCAATAGTATCAACTAAAAAAGGCATCACAACGGCTAACTTGTTTGCCGTAATGCTATTTAAATCTTTTTGGTAGGGCGATACCAACTCTAAAACGCCCAGCAATAGATCATTTTTTACTACGGGTGCCAAAATGAAGCTTTGTATATCCTGTTTTTTTAAATGCAGTAACAGTTCACTATCAGGTTGTTCTTGCAGCATTTTACCTACGTTCGACCCGGCAAAATAAGTTTTCTTATATACAATAGTTTGGCACGCTTCGCCGCTTAAAACTGTGTCTGCTTTATCCCCTAAAATAAAGCTGTCGAAATTTAAGCCTACCGCAATATTGTTAAAATAACCTTCGTCAGCATCAAAACGCGTAAAGCCGATCCTCAGATCAGATAATCTAAACATAGATCTGAAAGCGTTCTGCAAACTCTCTTTAACTTTGTGCGGCGATTGCCTGCTTAACAGATCTTCCTTTAAACCAGAAAGGGCACTCTCCATGGTTACATCAACCACGTTCATTATAACAAATCCCTTTATTATCCAGTGATTAGCCGGAAACTTTTTCTTCCAAAGTGTAAGGTCGTCATAATTGTCTATCAAATCGTCTATGTCGGCTTGCGTAAGTTTGGGCGATTGGGCGGTTGGCAATACGTCAAAAAAATCGCCGTTGTACAAAATGCGATAATGTTTTATAAAGCCGTCGGCTGTGGGAATGTCATAAAAAAGTGGCCTGGAAAAGTCAAGATGCACATTATATAACCTGCTTAAAATAATACAGCAACTTAACACGTAGTATTGATGCTCGTTAAAATCGCGGATGTTGATGGCAAAATCCGAACCGGCATCCTTCAAAATATTCTGAAAACGCTGGGTCTTGTTAAATATCAGCGATTGGTATGGCAAACTCACCGCTTTTATTTCATTAAGCGTTAATGTTTCGGGGAACACATCGGCCAATAATTCTGCAATCAGCGTTTCATTTTCATTGATCTGTTCAATGCCTGTTATTCCGTTGTGCAGTTCGGGATGTTGGTTAACCCTCACTAACAGATCGGCGGCGTGCGCACTTCGCCAATCCGCGCTATTAGCAGCTATTGCCTCCAGTTGTTCTATTATTTTATGGAATGAGAACTGAAAGCGTAAAGGGTTGTCTGTGAATAGGGTAAGCATGAGTTATAAAAACGGGGCAATCAATAAGTAAAGCAAGATACATTATTTAAAAAATGCTTGCAATTAACCGTACAAAAACAACCTAACCTAAATGACAAACAGATGAATGTTTTTTTAAATAAACACCTTTATATTTGCCTAACACTGTTAGATAATTTAATGCAGTGATAAAATGGCCAGTAAGGATAGAAAACAACGCTTAAAAGACGACACCCGGAAAAATATTCTGGATGCTGCCATGCGTATTGGGAGAGAAGAGGGATGGCAGGCCTTAAGTATGCGTAAGATAGCCGACATTATAGAATATACGCCACCGGTTATTTACGAATACTTTGCTAACAAAGAAGCTTTAATGCTTGAGCTAACTAAAAAGGGTTACCTAATGTTAGCGAAAGATACTAAAGCTGCAATGGATAGGCATACATTGCCTGAAAAGCAACTGGAAGACATGTGGCTTGCTTACTGGAACTTTGCCTTTGCCCAAAAAGAGCTTTATCAGCTGATGTTTGGTATCGAGATCAATTGTTGTGTTTGGGATAACCCGTTACCCGAAGCAGAAGTTCCTGCCAATATGATTTGGGACGTGATAGGCAAGTTAACCGGCTTGGAAAACCCGCCGGAGGATTTGATCTGCAAGCGCTACTATACATTTTGGTCGGTAGTACATGGGTTGATCTCTATCAACTTAGTACGCCAGGGCGTGCCCGACGGAGTTAACGAGGAAGTTTTAAAAGACGCTATAGCCGGTATTATCAGTACGATAAAGCCAAAGCGCTCGTAATAAATTAATTTAAATTCATCACTTAATACATATGCTTATGAAACACACCCTCAATGCTAACAATTATTTAACACTGTTAAGTAATCTAACTAAGTAATATAAACAATATATTAATCTATCTACCACAACAATAATTAACTAAAATCATGACAACAAATAGTTTTAACTCACCATACGGTTTTAACGATATTAATAAATATTATGTCGTTAATAACTCGGACGAGCCGAGTACCGTATACCTTGATAGCATTCGCAAAGCTGTCAGTACAATTCATCCCACAACAAAAACAAATATTATGAAGGTTGTTCTTTTGGCTATTGTAGCTATAGTATTAGCCAGTTGCTCTTCACAACCACAAACAGCAGCAGCACCACCGCAATCATTACCAGTGGCTACCATAAACACTACAACTGATACCACCTATCAGGAATATCCGGCGGCTATTGAAGGTGTAGTTAATGTAGAA
>CBFGNU010000243.1:0-6377 GCA_965650195.1 uncultured Mucilaginibacter sp.
ATGGGAATATGTTTTTGAAATTATAGCTGTAAAAGTTTAAGCTGGCTGCGGCTTCTGCATGCAGTTTGCCAAAAAATGTGGCCTCGTAACGCGCAAAGAAAAAGTGTTGATCGGTATTCACTTTATCCAATGCCTGCGGATTGCCTCTTACGCTTTTATCGTTGTTGTAATTGTTGATGTCAGAATTGGTTTTTTGCCACTCCAAACCCAGGTTGGCCTTCCAGTCAAAATCTGGTGTTTGATTACCCTTAAGTTCAAAGTACGAACGCATTCCAACAGTACCTTCGTAACGCTGCTCCCAGTTAGTGATAAATGGATTGGAGAAATTAACATAACTGCCGTAAACGGACAGTACATTACGGAGGTTATCAGTAAGGTGCACTTCGTTAACTGCGCCGCCTAACAGCATTTTGCCGCTTACCTTTATATCCTGCGTAATAGCGCTTGGCAGGGTAGGCGTAGCCGGCCTTGACTGACGCGGATTAGCAGCCAATTGCGCAGCAGTTAAACCGCCCGGTGTTTGATAACCCAGATCTGAGTAAAAGCCTAATATTTTAAGGCTATTAGCTTTACCGTAGCCAATCTTGTCAGACGCTTGCACAAAAATGCGCTGCATATAGCTATGATCGCGATAACCGCCATAAGTTTGGTAAGCCTGGCTCAGATTAAACTGATTGCGGCCTTTGGTTTGCTGCGTAGAAAAGTTTTGTTGGAACAATCCGTACGAACCGAAGTTAACGCCTGCTTTAACAAAGTTTTGCGTGATGTTGCGGTTTACAGGGCTCAGCAAAACAACACCGCCCGAGTTAGCGCCAAATAAGCTGCCATCAGGCCCTTTTAATATTTCAACACCTTGTATTGCGTTAAAGTCGAGCGCGTTTAAGTATGAGTTGCCGCCTGCATCGGTAAGCGGGATCTCATCATAATAGATCTTAACATCGCGAACACCAAACGGCGAGCGTAATAAACTACCACGAACAGATAAGCGGTAACTGCCCGGCGAGCGCTCTTCCATGCGCACACCCGGTACGGTATTCATAGCAGGTACCAACGTAGCGGGGGCCTGTAATTGCAATTGCGATGGCGTAATAACACCCACCGAAGCAGGGGTAGTTAGCATTGGCCGTTCCGAGAGGTAACCCCTGATGGTAAGCTCCTTTATTGTATCAGATTTGGCAATATTATTATTGGTTTGAGCTTTGACGACTGTAACGCCGAAGACCAAGCCTGAAAGCATAAAAATGTAAAGTCTTTTCACTGTAGGTTGAGTTTGGGTGAGCAAAAATATACCTTTTAGCGACTAATAGAATCTAAAATTGTTGTAAGATATTAGATACAATATATTTTCGGGGATATCTATTAGTTTCTGACACTCCATAAACAATTACCTGCGTCTCCAGCGTTATGCTTAAAGCACTTAAAACGATAAGAACTTATCGATCTGCTCATTGGTAAATTTCAAAGTATCCTCTTTGAACAGGTCGCCGGCCTCATTAAATTCTGCCCTGATATTGGGGATATGTAATTTTAAAGGCATTACATGCAGGTGCATATAATGGCACACGCCGGTAAAATGATCAATGCCGCGTATGTTACCATATTTGCCCGATGACAGGCCCACAAGCGCCGCTTTTTTCTCGTAAAAGCTTTGCGGAAACGCGCAGGCATCAATAAAAAACTTAAGTATGCCGGGGAAACTGCCGTTGTATTCGGGTATGATGAATAGGAATTTTTCGGTGGCCGAAACGCGCTGTTGTATCTGCTCAAACCCGGGGTTGGGTTTGCCATACATCGTGGTCTCGATCAGGTTGCCGGGCAGTTCGGTCATTGAAAGTATGTCCGCCTCAATGCCATTTTCGCCCAACTTTTTTTGATAATATAAAGCCAGTTTATAAGTTGAGCTGCCCGGGCGGTTGGTAGATGATATGATAGTTATCATTTTTTTAATGAGTGAATGAGTGAGTTAGTGAATGAGTGATTAGTAACATTCACTAACTCACTCATTCACTAATTCACTCACTAATATGTTTGTAAATTGCCAAAACCTGTGGATTTTGCGTTGGTTTAAATCCGTATCTTAGCGCCTGCTTTAAAAAAGTTTTCCGAAGGTAGAAATTTATATCGCTACTTTTCGTTGTTATAACCACAGTTTACACAAATTTGAATATCTGTAATGAGTAAAATTATTGCTTTAGCCAACCAGAAAGGCGGCGTGGGTAAAACCACATCATCCATCAATCTGGCGGCAAGCCTGGCTGTGCTTGAATATAAAACATTGCTGGTTGATGCCGACCCGCAGGCCAACTCAACATCAGGCATCGGGTTTGACCCGCGCAACGTAAAAAACAGTATTTACGAGTGCATAATTAACCAGGTTGATCCGCATAAAGCTATCATTAAAACTGAGACACCTAATTTGGACCTGTTGCCTGCGCATATAGACCTGGTGGGTGCCGAAATTGAGATGATAAACCTGGAGAGCCGCGAGTACAGAATGCGCGAGGTGTTTGCCCAGATAAGAGATGAATATGATTTTATTATAATTGATTGTTCGCCATCATTGGGCCTTATTACCGTTAACGCTTTAACCGCCGCCGACTCTGTTATTATACCCGTGCAATGCGAGTATTTCGCGTTAGAAGGTTTGGGTAAATTGTTAAACACTGTAAAAATTGTACAGAACCGTTTAAATACCAATTTAAAAATAGAAGGCATTTTATTAACCATGTACGATGTAAGGCTACGCCTATCCAACCAGGTGGTTGAAGAGGTGCGCTCACATTTTGAAGACATGGTATTTGAAACCATAATACAGCGTAATACCCGCCTTAGCGAAGCGCCAAGCTTTGGCCTGTCGGTTATTATGCATGATGCTAACTCAAAAGGCGCTATTAATTACCTTAACCTGGCCCGCGAGATATTGCGCAAAAATGGCCTTGTAAAAGATGCTGTAGAGCAAACTACCGAAACCGTATAACAATGAGCGCAGAAAAAAGAAGAGCATTAGGAAAAGGGTTAAGCGCGTTGTTAAATGACAGTGACGATGTACTCCCTTATAAAAGAAGTAATAACACAACCACTACCGAGCACGAGGTAAACAGCCCAGGATCGGTAAACGAAATAAAGCTGGATGAGATTGAGGTTAACCCGTTTCAGCCACGTACTGATTTTGATGAAACCGCTTTAGGCGAACTGGCCGACTCAATAAAGCTGCAAGGCCTTATACAGCCCATAACAGTTAGGCGGGTTAACGCGCATAGCTACCAGTTGATATCGGGCGAGCGCAGGTTAAGGGCATCGAAAATTGCGGGACTTAAAAGTATACCGGCCTACGTGCGTACCGCTAACGACCAGCAGATGCTGGAGATGGCCCTGATAGAGAACATTCAGCGCGAAAATCTCAACGCTATTGAAGTTGCCTTGAGCTTTCAGCGGATGCTGGATGAGTGCAGCCTTAAGCAGGAAGAGTTAGGCGATCGCGTTAGCAAAAACAGATCAACAGTAAATAATTACCTGCGCTTGCTTAAACTGCCACCGGCTATTCAGGCTGCCATACGCGACGGCGGCATAACCATGGGCCACGCCCGTGCCTTAATAACCGTTGACGACCCGGCACAGCAGTTGTATATTTTCAAACAGATAATACAGCAAGGTTTATCGGTTAGAAAGGTAGAAGAAATTGTTCGCGATCTGCAAAGATCGAAAACAAAAAAGGAAGGCAAGCAGCCCGAACCTATGTCGTTCCAGGTACAAAAAATACAGGATGATCTTGCATCAAAGTTCAGCACCAAGGTAAGGTTGAAAATGAACGCGCAGGGTAATGGCAGCATAGAGATTCCTTTCCTGTCAGAAGAAGATCTTAACCGCATTCTTGAAATGCTTGATTGGTAAAATGCAAAGAACGGTTTTAACGTTTTTAATAGTTTTTGGATTGATGGGCGCGGCACGTGCGCAACGACCGGATTTTAGCGGACCCAAATCTAAGGCCGACAGCGTTAAGGCCAAAGCTGATTCGCTTAAGTCAAAGGTTTTTTCTCCAAGTATTGTCGACGAAAAAATATATCATCCGGATAGTACACACAGTCCGCGCAAGGCCGTTTTTCACTCGTTAATGATACCGGGCTGGGGGCAGGCCTATAACCACAAATGGTGGAAAGTGCCTATTGCTTACGGTGCCCTGGGCCTTATTGGCTGGGCTTACGCTTTTAATCAGAAATACTATAAAGAAAATCTCACTATAGCGCAATACCGCAAAAGGGGCTATGTACCAACGCCCGAGGACGCCTATTACGAAACCTACCAGCAATATGCACTGTATGGTTATTCTGACCAAACCATTACCGAAGCAGTAAGGGGCTACCGTCGCTATCGCGATCTGAGCGTTTTGGGCTTTGTGGGGATGTGGGGCATACAAATTATTGACGCTTATATTGATGCCAAGTTTATCCATTCCTATTCTATGGATAGTAATCTGTCCTTCAGAGTAACACCACAGTTAATGACGCAGCCTATGTATGCTTATGGTATTCAGAGTGCTTATGTTCCGGGTTTAAAAGTTACCTTTACCCTCAGATAAAATTTCAATCCAATTAAAACCTCCTTTTTTACACATAAAGGTTAACACAAAATGAAAATTGCATTATTAGGCTACGGAAAAATGGGTAAGATCATAGAAAAGATCGCCACAGACCGTAAGCACGAAATTGTTTTAAAAATAGATCACGATAATTTAAACGACTTAACCGCAGAGAACCTGCAAAAGGCTGACGTTGCAATAGAGTTCAGTACCCCCGGTACCGCCCTTGCAAACATCACCCAAAGCCTTAATGCGGGTGTGCCCATTGTGGTGGGTACCACAGGATGGCACGACAGCCTGCCCGCAATAAAGCAACGTTGCGAACAGGAGGGACTATCGTTTATATACGGCACCAATTTTAGCGTTGGCGTAAACATATTCTTCCATGTAAATAAAATGCTCGCCAAAATAATGAACGGGTACAGTTATTATGATGTGCAGGTAGAAGAGATCCATCATACCCAAAAGCTGGATTCGCCAAGCGGCACTGCCATTACCATTGCCGAAGGTATTATTGACAACCTTGATGCTAAAAAGCAATGGGTAAATATTTTAACCGCCGAGGGCCTGGAGGGAACGGACCAAGCAACTGCTGATGAAGTTTTAATAGAATCATACCGTATTGACAGCGTGCCGGGCACGCATACGGTTATATACGATTCGGAAGTAGACTCAATAGAATTTAAACATACCGCCCACAACCGCAACGGCTTCGCTTTAGGCGCTGTTATGGCGGCCGAATGGATACAGAATAAGAAAGGATTTTATTCGGTAGAAGATATGTTTGATTTTACCCTAAATAATAGATAACATTGACACGATATTTTAAAAACAAATGAACTGGAAATTCTGGAACAGAAAAAAAACTAAAACTGCCGATAAAAAGAAAAAAAGCACCACCCGCGAGTGGACCGATGCCATCATCTTTGCCGTTATAGCTGCAACCTTAATACGTACCTTTTTTATTGAGGCCTATACCATACCTACACCATCAATGGAGCGCTCGCTGTTAGTTGGCGACTTTTTGTTTGTAAGTAAGTTAAATTATGGTCCGCGTACACCCATGACGCCTATCGCGTTTCCGTTTGCGCACCATACCATGCCTATCATCAATACCAAGGCTTATTGGGACGGCTGGGAGTTAGGCTATCATCGCCTGCCCGGCTTAAGCAGTATAAAACGCCAGGATGTGGTGGTGTTTAACTACCCAATGGAGGCAGATTCGCCTTATTTGCGCCCTGTGGATAAGCGCGAAAACTACATTAAACGTTGTATAGGCATTGCCGGCGATACCGTGAAATTAATAGACGCGCAGGTGTACATTAACGGCAAAGCCGTTGAAGATAAGCCTGGTCAGCAGATAGATTATGATATAACTACCAGTGGTGTTGATATTAACCCGGAAGTATTGCGCGAGTTGCACGTTTCTAACTACGAAGGCAACCCGTATTATACCATGACCAAAGAGGCTGCCAATACCATAAAAGGTTATTCAAATGTAACATCAATAAAGCCGAGAATACAGCCAAAAATTGGTGGCATAGGAGGAGACCTTAATGTTTTCCCGGTAGACTACGCGCACCCTCAAGACCATAAATTTGGCTGGAACGTAGATAATTTTGGTCCGGTTATCATCCCTAAAAAAGGCTGGACAGTTAAATTAGATAGTTTAACACTGCCAATTTACCGCCGCGCTATTACCGTTTATGAAGGTAATACTTTAGTGGAGAAAGGAAGCGATATCCTGATCAACGGTAAAAAGACAGACAGCTATACCTTTAAAATGGATTATTACTGGATG
>CBFGNU010000244.1:0-6372 GCA_965650195.1 uncultured Mucilaginibacter sp.
AGCTCGGCGCATTTGCAAATTTTGCAAACGCGCGCGCTTTCCTCGCGCACGCGCAGAACCAACTCGCCACTGCACAGGTCGAAGCGAAAATTCGACAGGCGGGAGGACTCTATCGCATCTATATCGGCCCTTATCCCGCACGCGCCGAGGCGGAGCAGATCGGGGAGCGCATCACGCAAGCATTCGGTTTCGCGACCACTGTCGCACCGCATTGAGCCCGCGCGGCCGTTCCATCGTTATAATGGCGTGCATTGCGATCGTCCGCCCTCGCATGAGCGCCTGAACGCCGCGCCGCGTGCGTTCCCGCTGTTTCGTCCACTCCCGCCGACCATCAATCGATGATCCTGTTTCTTCGTCGCTGGCTCGCCTTTGGCATGTTCGCGTTGTTGCCGCTCTGCGTGCAAACCCTTACCGTTAACGGAAAGAACATCCGCATTACCATACCAGCCGGTGTTGACAACGGGCAAACCATAAAAATTGCAGGGCACGGCGGGCCGGGTGCCAATGGCGGCCCGGGCGGCGACCTTTATATTAAGTTTTTGGTAAGTGATGATCCGCGATTCAGGCGGCAGGGAGCTGATCTTTTTGCTGTGGCAAAAATTGATGTTTACACAGCCGTGCTGGGTGGCGAACTCACAATAGATACCCTCACTGGCAAAGTAAAACTAAACGTTAAGCCCGAAACACAGAACGGCGCAAAGGTTAAGCTTAAAGGAAAGGGCCTGCCCGTATATAAAAAAGAAGGCCAGCATGGCGATCTGTACATTACTTATGATGTGCAGCTACCCACCAACCTGACCGAAAAACAGAAGCAATTATTTGAAGAACTGGCTAAATCATCATAAAACCAACCGAATATGAGAACAGAAAATTTAATAGCGGCCAAGCAGTTTTGCATTTACCACGAAGTGGATGATACTTTTATTACTGAACTGCAGCAAGCCGGGCTTGTTGAGGTTACCGTAGTTGACCAGGATTACTACATACCTGAAAGCGAGTTGCAAAAGTTAGAGAGACTAACGCGATTGCACAATGAGTTGGAAATAAACACAGCAGGTATTGAAGCTATAAGCCATTTATTGCAGCGGCTGGAAGATATACAGGAAGAAATGCGCCAACTGCGCAACAGACTTACGGCATACGAATAAGTATTGACCGTTTTTGCTTCATAATTTCAAATAATCTCATTTTTATAAACCTGTTTCACAGTAATTTATAACTTTCGGCAACGCATTTGTTAAACCCTGCGCTGTTGGGATCGTCTCAATAATAAACAACAACATATAGGATAATTTTAACACATACGAACATGAAGACTTTAAAAATAGCCGTAGCGACAATAGCATTAATATTAGGATTTCAGGCTGCCGAAGCACAGGTAAACATAGGCGTACAAATTGGCACGCCGGCACCGCGCCGCGTAGTTGTATATGACAGGCCGGTAGTTTACAACAGACCGGTAGTTGTACGCCACAGGTCGGTAGTATATCACAGACCAGTAGTAGTGGGTTACCGCGGCCCGTCAAGATACCGCCAGGTGGTACATTACAGGGGCGGACACCGTTACTATGTTAACCAACCCTACTACGCTCCATACAGAAGATACTAATAACAAAGAACAGAATGCATTGGGCCCTCAATTTTGAGGGCCTTTTGTTTTTTTATGGCTCGCGCTGAAACACACGTTTCTCGCTTTAATTTTTATCTTTATCTCTGTTAAGCCATATACCTTATGATCAGTATTGAATCAGTCCGTCAGTTTATATTATCCCTACCGGGGACAGAGGAATACGATCATTTCGGTAAGCCGGCTTTCAGAGCTAACAAACGCACATTCGCCACACTTTGGGTGCCCGAGCAGCGGGCAATGGTTAAGCTATCCTTAATTGATCAGTCTGTATTTTCGGCTTTTGATCCTGCCGTTATCTATCCTGTCCCTAATAAATGGGGACTGCATGGCTACACACTGTTTGAGTTAAACGCTGTACGGCAGGATATGCTGGAAGATGCTATCACCACAGCCTGGCAGGCAGCTACGGAAAAACGGGTAAAAAAGAAGAAGTAATTATCCGATGAAAAACAAACTTCAGCTCACGTTCGCTGCATTACTGGCGGTCACTTTATGGATAGGTATAGTACTTCAATTTTATATTTCCATACCCGATTATCTCGAAAAAGGCCGCACATTGGGCGGAGCCATTGTCCAACTGCTTAGTTACTTTACTATTCAAACCAATCTTTTACTGGCGCTTTTGTTGACGTTATTAGTGATAAAACCTCAATCAAAATGGGGACGCTTTTTTGCTGCACCTTATGTTATTGGCGCAATGGCCGCCTACATTACCATTGTGGGCCTGGTATATCATTTTATGCTGCGCGAACAGTTCCATCCGGTTGCTCTGTTTAAGGTTACAAGCGATATTTTCCACATTGTAAGTCCAATAGCCTTTGTTATTTTCTGGCTGGTACTGGTAAAAAAGATCACCATAAAATGGATCAACGTACTGTTTTGGTTGGTTTATCCGTTTATCTACACCATTTATATTCTTATTCGCGGCGCTTTTACCGGTCTTTATCCTTACAATTTTTTGGATGTAACCGAACTAGGTTACGGGCGGGTAATGTCTAATTGCGGGTTTCTTTTAGTGGGATTTATTATCCTGAACGCGGTATATATTTTAATTAGTCGCCTGGCAGCAAAACCGGCAAACGCATAGCCGCATTTTAAACCTTCAAGCAATATTATAGTTTAACTGATATAAGCGTGCCTGAAAAGACACTTTATATCATGAAAAAGTTAATTATAAATATAATAGCTATTACCGGTTTACTTATAACCATATTAGCAACAAGTTGCTCCGTGCATCACCGTTCAAGACAAATGCGTAGTTATAGTAGTGATCGTTATCATCACAATGATCACAACGATTATGATCGCAACCGCGAACACCGATACGCGCCACCGCGCCAATATTAATTAAGGCTTCTCCCCTGCTTTAACGCCGGGGATTTTATTTTTACATTATAGCCAAATTTTACATCCAGATTAGCTTTCCTTTTTTAAATTGCGGTTCAAAACACAGTGTAGTTTATGCGCAGAGGCGGCTTCTTTTCTATCTTCCTGTTTATAGCAGTAATAAGTTTTATTTTTGATTGGTACGTTTTCTCCGGTCTTAAAACCCTCACCAGCGACTGGAAGTCGCAATTAGCCCGTGCATTAGTTGCTTATGGATTTCCGCTTCTATCCGTTACCGTTACTGTGGTATTTTTAGTAAGCTTCGGCACCATGCGTGGCACCAAAGGTATGGGCCATTTTAACGAATGGATGCTGAGTCTTTTCCTGGCCTTTTTTGTAACCAAACTGGTATTTTCTATCGTGCTTGGCCTTGGCGATCTGGGTGGTTTTTTTGTGGGATTATATAACTTAATTGCAGAGCCTAAAGCCCAAACCCATTTCCCTGGCCGTCGTAAATTTATCAGCGAGTTGGCGGTGCTTCTTGCGGCATTTCCTTTCTTCGGCTTCTTGTATGCGATGGTTAGGGGCAAATACGATTATAAAATACACCGCCATACTATTTATTTTGACGAATTGCCTGACGCATTTGACGGCTTTACCATCACGCAATTATCCGATATTCATTCAGGTAGCTTTGATAACGAAGCCGCAATGCAAAAAGGAATTGACATGGCACAGGCTCAAAAGAGCGACCTTTTTGTTTTTACCGGCGATCTGGTAAATAACCACTCCGACGAGATCGAACAATACATTGATAACTTTAGTAAGCTGCGTTCGCCATACGGTCAGTACTCCATATTAGGCAATCACGATTATGGGGATTATGTACAGTGGGACAGCCCCCAGGCCAAAGTCGCAAACCTTGATAAGCTAAAACAGCATCACAAAGACCTTGGTTTCCGATTATTATTGAATGAGAATGTCGAAATAGAAAAAGACGGTCAAAAGATCTCACTTATCGGTATAGAAAACTGGGGCAAAGGCTTTAAACAGGAGGGCGACCTTAAAAAGGCCATGCTTGGTGTTGATAAAACTGCGTTTAAAATACTACTCTCTCACGATCCCACACATTGGGAAGAACAAGTACGCTATAACCCGACTGACATTCATCTCACCCTATCGGGCCATACCCACGGCGCACAGTTCGGTGTAGAAGTGGCGGGCATACGTTGGAGCCCGGTACAATACAGATACCTTGACTGGGCGGGACTGGTCAATCAAAAAAACCGTTACCTGTATGTTAACCGTGGTTTTGGTTTCCTTGCATTTTCGGGCAGACTGGGAATTTGGCCTGAGATAACTGTTCTCACCTTAAAAAAGAAAAAGACTTAACCTTTACTTTCTTCCCCTTAACATCTAATAGTAAATTAACATTGCGTTAATATACCGGGTGTAGCTTTGCATCACTATTCAAATGATGTACTACCCTACCGTTCTTTTTCATTGAGTAATAAGATCAGTTAATAATAAAGAGAGCAGCAAGAACTCTCTTTATATGTTAATTTTTAATTAGCTAAATGAAAATACTTTACGCAATACAAGGCACCGGCAACGGTCACTTAAGCCGCTCAATGGATATTGTGCCGCTACTACAGCAAATGGGCGATGTTGATGTGCTGGTAAGCGGCAACCAGGGCGATCTTAACCTCCCCTTCCCCATAAAATACAAATTTAACGGCTTCGGTTTTATCTTCGGAAAATCCGGAGGTGTTGACCTATGGAAGTCGTTCTTAAAATCTCGTTTTCGTAAATTTCTTAAAGAAATAAAGGAACTTCCGATTGATAAATACGACGTTGTTATCAATGATTTTGAACCAGTTTCAGCATGGGCCTGTTATCTGGCAGATAAACCCTGTATCGGTTTAAGTCATCAGGCTGCTGTTTTGGGCGAAAACGCTCCAAAAACCGATGAGGTTGACATGATAGGCAGACTTGTGCTGAAAAACTATGCACCCGTTTCTGTTCAATATGGTTTTCATTTTAAAAAGTACGATAAAAAAACATTTACGCCCGTAATAAGGCACCAGGTACGCGAGCAGCGCATCAGTAACAAGGGGCATTACACTGTTTACTTGCCTGCGTATGATGATAAGCGATTAATAAAACGCTTATCAGAATTTAAGGATATTCAATGGGATGTTTTCTCCAAACATAACAGCAAGACCAAGCGGCACGGCAATGTTTTTATTCAGCCCATCAACAACAAGGATTTTATAAAAAGCATGGCCGAAAGCGAGGGTGTGCTTTGCGGTGCCGGTTTTGAAACTCCGGCCGAAGCCCTATTCATGAAAAAGAAACTGCTGGTTATTCCCATGAAAAACCAGTATGAGCAGCAGCTAAACGCTGCAGCATTGAAAGATATGGGCGTGACTGTTATAAAAAGTCTTAAACCAAAACATAGCGAAACGATTTTAAACTGGCTCAACAACGGTACACCGGTTAAAGTAGACTATGCCGATAATACACGTGAGATTTTGGATATGATATTTAGGGAACACGTGTTGTAAAAAACGCTAAAATCAAAAAAGTCATCTGCTTTCACAGACGACTTTTTACAGCTATTTAATACCCCTATTAAAATAACCTATTGTAAATCTCAACAATAATTTATTCGTAAGCAAAGGAACGTTCCATCTTTTTCCAAAAAATGACTTATAAGTCATTTTTTATATTCTTTAAAGCAAAAGAGTTAGGTTAGTATTAATTTTTAGATTTCCCACTTTAAAGAATCTTTAAAAGTGTGTAGGGGTTTCTCTTCCTACCGCCAAATTAATTGTGGTTATTACATTATATCCTTCTAAAAATCCCTATTTTTAGCCCCTCAAAAACAGGTATCTGCAAACATTTTTTTTGTTGATATCGGGACTAAGAAATACAAAATGAAAGTTTTAAAATTTGGCGGAACATCAGTAGGCAGCCCCGAGCGGATGAAGAAACTGCTTGATATTGTTGATGCTTCTGAAAGGCAGATCGTGGTACTCTCCGCTGTATCGGGCACCACAAACAGTTTGGTTGAAATTGGACAGGCTTACCTGGCCGGAGATAAGCCAAAAGCCGCTAACCAGATAAGTGCATTAAAAGATAAATACGAGGTCTTTATTAAGGAACTTTTTGCCAAACCTGAGTTTTTAGCGCAAGGCAAAGAAGTTATTGATTATCACTTTTCGTTGCTGAGTGGTGTGGCTAATGATCTGTTTACTTCAGTTGAGGAAAAGATAATACTGGCACAGGGAGAATTACTATCTACCACTTTATATCATGTTTATCTAACAGAAATAGGTGTGCCGTCGGTATTGTTGCCCGCGCTGGAATTTATGAAGATTGACGAGGATAACGAACCTATAGTTGATTACATC
>CBFGNU010000245.1:0-6350 GCA_965650195.1 uncultured Mucilaginibacter sp.
CCCAGGCATCGGTCTCGCTAAGCTCTTCCATCACTTTTTCGAGGGCTTTTGCATTGTCTGGGTCGTTTTCCAGCAACTCCTCATACTTGCGGATAGCCTGCTGCTGTACGTTATCAGCATGGAAAATATAATCGCTAATAGTAACAGAGTTTTTAAAACCCGGGTCCTGCTCCAGGTAGCCCATACGCAAGTCACGGCTTTGTACTACCTTTCCTTCGGTTGGGGCCAATAAGCCGGCCAGGAGCTTTAGCAAAGTAGATTTGCCCGCGCCGTTTATTCCAACCAAGGCTACCCGCCTGCCGCGGTTAATACCAATGGTTTGGTTTTTAAATAGCCAATTGTCATGAAATGAATGTCCGATATTCTCGGCAGATATATAAGTACTCACGCGTTTCCCTCTATTTGATCGGTTGTATATATAGATACACCTTTCTTTTCTTTTAATGATAGTTTATACATTGCTTTAGCTACGGTTAGCCCTGCAATGCTTCGATATTTTTTTAAGCCGCCAATCAATAGCGGCTCAATAACTTTTAAAACAACCGAAGCTATCCGCTCCCCGGTCCGTTGATTTTTTCTTCGTCCGGTTAAAAAGGACGGTTGATAAATAAACAGGCTATCAACACCGGCGTTTTTCAAGTCGCTCTCGGTTTTACCCTTTGTTTTTAAATAAAAGTTAGATGACGATTCATTCGCCCCTATTGCAGACACAAAATGAAATTGCACCACTCCCTTAGTTCTGGCAGATTTAGCCAGGTTAACCGGGTAATCGTGGTCTATTTTATAATACACCTCCTTATCCGGCGTTTTTTTCAACGTTGTACCTAAACAACAAAATAACACGTCGCCTTGCAAATACTGTTCATATGAGCCCACATCGTCAAAATCCACAATTTCCTGCTGCAGTTTTCTATGCTTTGTTTTTAACCTCTTCCTGCCAAGGCTGATAACTTTTTCGTATTCGTTATAATACAGCAACATAGTCAGCAGTTTACTGCCAATTAGTCCGCTTGCGCCCGTGATAATTGCGGTTTTGGTCATTATGAACAAATTTCTTCGCGCAAAAATACACATAAAAATAATTGGAATAAATATTGTGTGTTTAAACACATAAAGGAGACAAATGAAAACGATATTCTATCCCGCTAATGAGCGTGGCACAAGCGATCATGGATGGCTTAAGGCAAATTTCTCATTCAGTTTTGCATCATATTATCATCCCGATAAGATACATTTTGGTGCATTGCGTGTTTTGAACGACGACATTATAGCCGGCGGAATGGGTTTTGGAACACATCCGCATGATAATATGGAGATAATTACCATACCACTTGCCGGCGCGTTGGAGCACAAGGACAGCTTGGGCAACAAGGGAGTTATACATGCAGGCGAAGTGCAGGTAATGTCAGCAGGCACCGGCGTACAACATTCCGAGTTCAATCACTCAAAAACGGAAGCGGCAAATACTTTGCAGATATGGCTTTTTCCGAGGGAGAGAAATGTTGAGCCAAGGTATGATCAGAAAGACTTTTCCGCATCATTTAAGCAAAATGAGCTGACTATGCTTATATCACCGGATAAAAATGCCGATTCGCTGTGGATCAACCAGGATGCGACATTTTCTATGGGAAATTTTGATGCCGGGCAGCAATTACATTACAACATTACCCGGCCCGAAAACGGTGTGTATCTATTCGTTTTAGAAGGTGCGGTGAAAATAAACGACCATGTACTAAACAAAAAGGACGCTATTGGTGTTTATGATATCAGTTCAATTGTTATTGATACTCAGGAAAGTACCCGATTACTTATTATTGACGTACCAATGCTGTAAAGCCGAGCCCTCCTGTCTGAGATCATCCAGTTGAATTTCGAAAACAAATAATCAAAACTTTGTTTTTAGTAAAATTTAAGATATGATCCTATGGAGAATGATATAGCAATTCCGGGGTGGAAAAAGTGGCTGGAAGATATTGGCGAGCAGGTAACGTTTTTCACCCGGTTTATCAGAAATATTTTTGCCGGCGGCTTTGAATGGTCAGAGTTTGTACGCCAGTGTTATGAGATAGGATACCGGTCAATGACCTTGGTCGGTATCACATCTTTTATAATGGGTGTAGTACTCATTTTGCAGCTTCGGCCCACCCTGGTTGATTTTGGCGCTGCCAGCATGCTGCCTAAAACACTTTCGGTATCATTTGTACGAGAAATAGGGCCCGTAATTATAGGCATTATCTGCGCGGGTAAAATAGCATCAAGTATTGGTGCCGAGCTGGGCAGCATGAAAGTGACCGAACAGCTGGAAGCTATGGAGGTGTCGGGAGCCAACCCAACGCAATACCTGGTAGTTACCCGGATATTGGCTACAACCCTTATGGTGCCCGTATTGTCGCTTATTGGCGACGCAATAGGCCTCTTTGGAGGCTTCCTCGCCATTAATCTGAATGATCATATGAGTCTGTCGCTGTACTCAAAAAAAGTTATAGCTGCGCTGGATTATACAGACTTCATCCCGGCGCTTGTCAAAACTATTTTCTTCGGCTTTGCTATCGGCTTTGTAGGCTGCTATAAAGGCGTAAACTCAAGTAAGGGAACTGCCAGTGTAGGTATAGCAGCCAATTCAGCAGTAGTAACGGCGTCGTTATGGATTTTTGTTATTGACGCCATTGCCGTACAAGTAACCAGTTTATTGTTTTACAGGTAATATGGAGCAACAAACTACAATAGCCAATCCAAAGCAAACTGCCGGTAAACCATCGGACGAGATTGTTATAAGTATTAAAGGCCTTAAAAAATCATTTGGCTCAAAGCATGTGCTTAAAGACATTAACCTGGAAGTTAAACGAGGCGAGAATGTGGTTGTGTTGGGACGTTCAGGCCAGGGTAAATCAGTTACTATTCAATGTATAGTGGGCATGCTAGCGCCCGACGAGGGTAAGCTTTGCGTATTAGGTAGCGAAGTAAGTGAAATGGAAGAAAAGGAACTAAAGGAGTTGCGAACCAAGATCGGGTTTCTGTTTCAAAGCGGCGCTTTGTATGATTCTATGACCGTTAGAGAGAACCTCGAGTTTCCGCTAACCAGGGTACTTAAAATAAAAGATCAAACGGAGTTAGACAGCCGCGTTGAAGAAGTATTGGAGGGTGTGGGCCTGGCCGACGCGGCAGAGAAGCTGCCATCCGATCTTTCAGGCGGCATGCGCAAGCGTATTGGCTTAGCCCGAACTCTTATTGTCAAGCCGGAGATAATGCTGTATGACGAGCCTACAACGGGCCTTGACCCCATTACTTCGCGCGAGATAAGTGAGCTTATATTGAATATGCAAAAGAAATATAAAACAACTTCCATCATTATTACCCACGATATGGAATGCGCCCGTATTACTGCGGACAGGGTTGTAATTATGGAGGATGGTGTATACATAGCCGAGGGTTCATTTGAGGAGCTGCAACGGTCGAATAATAAAACAGTAAAAGATTTTTTTAAAGACGTATCATGAAAATAACGCAGGGACAAAAAGTAAAAATAGGATTATTCACTGCCCTGGGCCTTTTGGTACTGGTAGCGGGAGTATTCTTTATAGGCAACCAAAAAAGCTTGTTCAATTCAACGTTTGGCATTAACGGTGTATTTAACAACGTTAATGGCCTGCAGATAGGCAACAACGTGCGGTTTGCCGGGATAAACGTAGGTGTTGTTGATGATATCCAGATAATTAATGACACTGCCGTGCGGGTTGATCTGATGGTAAAGACAGATGTCAAGAAATTTATTAAACGCGATGCGCGCATGGCTATAGGCAGCGATGGTTTAATGGGCGATAAACTGGTAACTATACTGCCGGGGGGAGCAAATACCACCCAAATGGTTGAAGAGGGATCTCAAATAGCCGCGGTGAATCCGATGGATATGGATAAGGTGATGAACAGGCTGGGTAAAATTGCTGATAATACCGGTAATCTTATTGAAAGCCTGTCAAGCATAGTAGGCAAAATAGATAAAGGGAAGGGCAGTATTGGCAAGCTTTTAAACAGCGATAAGATGGCTACCGACCTTGAAGGAACAATAACCGAGGCGCGCTCAACCATAAATACCGTGCATAAAACCTCGGCTACATTAAACGAAGACCTTAAAGCCGCACAAGGAAACTTCCTGCTAAAGGGTTTCTTTAATAAAAAGAAGAAAGCGGAGCAGGCAAAATTAGACTCTATAAAGAAGGCCAAGGAAAACGCCGTCAAAGCCGCTGAAAAAGCTAAAAAGGATCAAGCCAAAGCTGCAGAGAAAGCTCAGAAGGAAGCAGCCAAACTTGCAAAGAAGCAACAGGAAGAGGCGGCCGAAGCAGCAGAGAAAGCGCGCAAGGCAGCCGGAAACTAGAAATAAAAAAAGGCGACTCCGATTAAGAGGCGCCTTTTTTATCAATATAAAGCGATTATATTTTTGATGTAATAGATGGGTCTAGCGGTACTGTTGCCGAGCGGTACCGGTGTATTAGCTTGCCATTCTCATCCAACAAAAACTTTTCAAAGTTCCATTTAATTTCGCCTGTAAAATCAGGGTTTTCTGTTTCTGTAAGATACTTAAACAGCGGCGCAATGTCTGCTCCTTTTACGCTGATCTTTTCAGAGATGGTAAATTTAACACCATGGGTTGCAGTGCAAGCTTTTATATCAGCAACTGTACCAGGCTCCTGGTTAGCAAAATTATTTGCCGGGAAACCAATTACAACCAACTTGTCTTTGTATAAGTCAGCCAGTTTTTGTAGATCAGCATACTGCTTGGTATAACCACACTTTGACGCAGTATTAACGATCAGTATTTTTTTGCCTTTGTATTTGGCCAATGAAAAGTCATCGCCATCAAGGGTTTTTAATTTAAAATCGTAAACCGAGGCTGGTGCAGCCAGTAAAACGAATGCTAACAGGAATCCTAAAAATTTCATCTTCTTATATTTAAAGTAAACAATAGTAACGCGTTAATAATGTAAAATTAATCAATTAAAAACACGTTTAGTCAAATAATAGTCTTCTTTTAAGCTCATTTTTTTCTTAGCCGCAGTGGTTTTGTCTGTATAACCGACTAAGTGCAGGGCTCCATGAATAATTACACGGTGTAGCTCATCAGTTTCGGACACCGAGAACTTTTCAGCGTTTTCCTTTATCCTCGGTATCGAAATAAAAATATCGCCGGTTATCAACCCCTGCTCCTCAGAATTATCAAACGTAATAATATCTGTATAGGTGTCGTGGTCAAGGTACTGCTGATTCATTTTAAGCAAATATTCATCGGAGCATAAAACATAAGTAAGCTCATCCAGCCGAAAACCTTCCTCGGCAATAGCGGCCTTAATCCACTGTTTTACCTTTATTTTATCCCGGAGCTTATATACTATATCTTCTTCAAAAAAATTTATAGCCGGCATTATATCTTAAATAGCAGTTCCACCTCGTTGCCTTTGGCATTAAATACAACCTGATCTGCCAGGTGCTTTACAATAAACACGCCCCGTCCGGCCAAATTCTCCAGGTTCTCGGGCGCTGTTGGGTCGGCAAGATTAGTATAGTCAAACCCCTCTCCTTCATCGGTAATGGTCCATGTTGTTCTTCTGCCGTAAACTTCCGCGTTAATTATAACTTTCTTCTCCGGATCTAACTTATTGCCGTGTACTATAGCGTTGGTGGCAACTTCGTTAAGGCAGGTCATCATGTTAGCAAAAGTATCTTCGCTTATCTGGTACTTGTCCGCTATCTCCTCCACCAGGTTCTCTAACTGTGTAATGCTCTCCAGCTTTGACGGAAGTTGTAGCGTATACAATTCTGTGGGCTGAGTGGCGGCTTGCATATTAGTTGATGTTAAGTTGGTCAAAATAAGTTTTTATTTTTTTCTTGTAATATAAGTTAAGCGCCGGTGGAACGGTTCTTATCTGTTCGGTCTGCTTTTCCTTAACTTGTTGATAGTCCTGTAATGCTTTAATGTAACCCGGAGGCATGTCTTTGCCGGCATGTCCTTCGCGCTGCTGCTCCTGTTCTTGTTCCTGGGCAGCCTTTTCAGCCTCTAACATACGGATACGTATTTGCTCTTGTCTCTTTAAAGCATCCTCTGTTATTCTCCTGTTTACGATATCGTTCTCAGATTGTTCCATTTGTTGAGACATTTTATCCATATCTTTTATTCCGGTCCCTCCGTCTCGCCTGTCTTCGTTGTTTAACCGCTGCATTTCCTGCCGAATCATCTGCTGTTCGCGTGCCATTCTTGCCAATTGTTCGCTCATGCCCTGTTGTTGCTGACCTTGGGCTCTGTTTTGGTTTTGCTGGCCACGCTGTTGGCAAGGCCATGCCTTGGGCAGAAGGAGAAA
>CBFGNU010000246.1:0-6305 GCA_965650195.1 uncultured Mucilaginibacter sp.
TTTATGCCAGGGTTCGTATAATATTGTACAATATAAGCGAAGGTTATTTACGTTTTGTTAAGCCACTTTTAACTTTTTAAGGTCAGACTTTTCAAATTTTTCTAATGCGTAATCAACGGTTATATTAAGTTTTTTAATATCCTTTTTTGACGGAAATTCAAACATCGCATCTATCATTATAGCTTCGCAGATAGACCTCAAACCACGCGCGCCCAACTTAAACTCCATGGCTTTATCAACTATAAATTCTAGGACATCTTCATCAAAATCGAGCTTAACACCTTCATATTCAAACAGTTTTTTGTACTGTTTAAGTAAGGAGTTCTTCGGCTCGGTAAGTATATTGAACAGCGCCTCTCTATCAAGTGGGTTAAGGTAAGTTAACACCGGCAAGCGCCCTATTAGCTCTGGTATCAAACCAAATGATTTCAAGTCCTGAGGAGTGATATACTTGTAAAGGTTTTTCATGTCTACTTCACCTTCATTACCTTTCAGCTTATATCCTACGGTTTGTGTGCGTAAACGGTTAGCTATTTTCCTATCGATACCATCAAATGCACCACCACAGATAAACAATATATTGCTGGTATTTACAGTTATCATCTTTTGGTCGGGGTGTTTACGTCCGCCTTGAGGTGGTACATTAACCATTGTTCCTTCCAATATCTTCAATAACGCCTGCTGAACACCTTCACCTGATACATCGCGTGTAATAGAAGCATTATCGCTTTTACGCGCTATTTTATCTACCTCATCAATATATACAATGCCACGTTCTGCCTGGGCAACATCATAATCTGCAGATTGTAAAAGACGGGTTAAAATGCTTTCAACATCTTCGCCCACATATCCAGCTTCGGTTAAAACAGTAGCATCGCAAATACAAAACGGCACATTAAGAACTTTAGCAAGAGTTTTAGCTAAAAGGGTTTTTCCCGTTCCGGTTTCGCCCACCATAATGATGTTTGATTTCTCGATCTCTACCTCGTCCTTTTCAATACGCTGGTTAAGTCTTTTGTAGTGATTGTAGGTAGCGACTGCTAAAATCTTCTTCGCGTCATCCTGACCTATTACGTATTGATCAAGGTGCGATTTAATTTCCGCAGGTTTTAATATAGCAGGGGTTGACGACGAGGTTTTAACCTTACGAACCTTCAACTCCTCGGCCAGTATCTCGTTAGCCTGGTTAACACATTTATCACATATATGCGCATCAAGCCCCGCTATCAGCATAAGGGAATCCTGCTTGCCTGCGCCGCAGAACGAACACCTTATTTCTTTGCTGTTTTTATTCATTGTGATTAATAATGTTATACAAAGTTAAATAATTGCTTTTTAGAAAGCAATTATGAGTGAGTGGTTGATTGAGTTGATAAACTGGGTGGTTGAAACAAAAGTTCACCCAATCAACTTAATCAACCATTCATATAATAATCAAATTACTTTGATTTTGTTTTACTGCCTCTTAAAATCTCATCTATCATACCAAATTCTTTGGCTTCTTCAGCTATCATCCAGTAATCACGATCAGAAGCATCATGTACTTTTTCATACGATGCGCCACTATGGTCTGCTATGATCTGATACAATTCCTTTTTAAGCTTAGTGATCTCATGGTAAGAAATCTCTATATCAGATTGCTGGCCTTGTGCACCACCTGACGGCTGATGGATCATTACACGCGAGTGAGGCAAAGCTGCACGTTTACCATCGGCACCAGCGCATAACAACACTGCACCCATTGATGCTGCCATACCTGTACAAATAGTAGCTACATCATTTGTAATCAATTGCATAGTATCATAAATACCCAAACCGGCATATACCGACCCACCAGGTGAGTTGATATAAAGCTGAATATCGCG
This sequence comes from uncultured Mucilaginibacter sp., assembly GCA_965650195.1. Lineage (GTDB taxonomy): Bacteria > Bacteroidota > Bacteroidia > Sphingobacteriales > Sphingobacteriaceae > Mucilaginibacter. Next base: position 1,866 of record CBFGNU010000246.1, read on the forward strand.
TTTTGCATCGGCTGATTGCAGGAATAATAATTGTGCCTGAATAACATTGGCATTTTGGTCATATATTGGATCGCCCAGGAAAATAATACGGTCCATCATTAAGCGCGAGAACACATCTAATTGGGAGATATTTAACTGCCGCTCCTCAATTATATAGGGTGTATAACCTGTAACACCTGGTACCGTAGCAATGCCTTGCGGGAAGCGGTTTGCCTGCCCTATAAATTTATCTACATACGTGCTGCTAATGCGATGATGCTTAACAGCATATTTTCTGAATTCGTTTTTATCTGGATTACTGCTCATGTATATATGTATTATATGTTTTTGTTTTGCGGATAAGCCCGCGATAAATATAGTTTTTAGTTGAATATTATTTTAATTATAAAGTTTGTTAAAAGTAAAAAATGACAAGGATTGACATGATTATAGTTCAGACAAATATTAAACAACAAAGGCATCCTTTTGAGATGCCTTTGCTAAAATATTATTTAGAATTTACTTACTGCGCTAATTCCTTAAACGCATCGTAAGCAATCTCCTTGTTATCTAAAGTAATTACGCTTTTTATGTAATCAATAGTTTTAAGCGCTTTTACTTCTTCAAATACTTTATTGGCATTCTCTTTATTTTGCAGATACTGCACCGCATACTGACTTAACTGCTCATCTGTAAGCGCCTGTGGGCTGTACATTCTGAACTGTGCATCAAGGCTCGCTTTTGCTGCTGCTAAAACCTCCTCGTATTTAATTTCGAGTTTGTTGTCTTTAATGATCCTATTTTCGATCAAGGTCCATTTCAGGTTCTTAGCAAAATCAGCATAACCGCCTTGTAATTCTTCCTCGGTCAGTTTTTCGTTGGTTGCTTTTAACCAGCGTTTTAAAAACTCATCAGGCAATTCAAACTGCACTTTATCAAGGCTGTAATTGTAGATGTCGTTTTGCAATTTGCGTTCTGCATCTTGCTGCATCATGCTTTCCAGCTCTTCAGTAATCTTCGCTCTGAAACCGGCTTCGTCGGTTACCGTACCTGCACCAAATAATTTATCAAAGAACTCCTGGTTCAAATCACCTTCTTCTAAACGGTTAATGTTTTTAACGATCAGCTTGAAATTTGATTTAACCTGCTCTGCTTCTTCTTCATTTGTACCTAAAATAGCAGCGATCTTCACCGCGTCGCTACCGTAAGCTTTCTGAATATCAAAGGTCAATTCATCATCCTTTTTTAAACCGATAAGTGAAGTTTTAACAGCTTCGTCTTTTATCTGGTCTAAACGTACAGATGTTGTGTTCACAATGCCTTCATCAAAAACAGAACCATCCGGAGAAAGCTGCGTTAACTGCGCATAAAGCACGTCATCATCTGCCGATACGTCAGGATTTGTCATCTTGCCATAGCTACGACGGATATTTTTTATACGTTCTTCTAAAGTCTTCTCGTCAACTTTAATAACGTATTGGGTCAATTTGTCTTTTGAAGAAAAGTCTAAAGCAAACTCAGGAGCCAAACCTATTTCATAGTTAAACTCAAACTGATCGTTAAAATCCCAGTTGTATTCTTTTGCCCCGTCAATTTTAGGTAACGGCTGACCTAATACTTCTATATTTTGTTCGGTTATATAATTGTTCAATGTATCAGACAAAAGGTTGTTGATCTCATCAACCAAAATGCTTTTGCCGTACATTTTCTTAATATGCGCTGGTGGCACCATACCTGGACGAAAACCCGGTAATTTGGCTTTTTTAGCCTGGTCTTTTATTGATTTGTCAACACGCTGCTGATAATCGGCAGGGTCAATGTTAATTTTTAAAACTGCATTCAGGTTATCGATCTTTTCCTGTGAAATATTCATGTGTGGTATTTTAAATTAAACGCCCCGAAATTCATGTCCGATGCTTATGCATCTTCAAAATTTCGAGGCGCAAAAATAGGAATTTATTTTTAAGAATTTACTAAGTATCTATATAGTACGCCTCGCTGTACCGAGGTATGCAAAGCAGGTATATTTACTTTATCATTCTACTTTAGCCAGCGATAGCGCGCCTGTTTTGCTTTTATTTATTTTCGTGGGATTGCCTTTATATTTAATATCGCTAGCGCCGGTACTGTGTATGTTAAGTTCGTTCAATACGTTTATCTCGCAATCGCTCTGGCCCGATGTTTCTATCGAATAATTGCCCACCACAAAATCAAAACCATGTACATTTCCGCTGCCGCTTAACTCGATAGCGTGGGAGCTGGCTTGTCCTTTTAAACTAATATCATTTACGCCGCTGCCCTTCGTTTCAACATTCGATGCTGCAATATTCAAATTAATTTTCGTGGCGCCTGATAAATTCAAATCCAGGTCACCCAAATTGAGCCGGCCATTTGATGTTACTTCCACCGCCCCTGACGCAGCAATCGATTTTAAGTTGCGTACCCCAATGGTTATGGCTATCTCTTTTGAACTACATATATTCTTGTTATCGGTAGATATTTTTAATTTATCTCCGCTCATATCTGTCTTAACAACACTTATAATATTATCATCAGCATTAATAGTCACCGAATTAGAGCTGTCCTGGACAAGCGTAACATTAAAACTTCCGGCAATATCCAGTTTAGTGAATTCAGCAACCTGCCGTTTATCAGTGGCATTTTTGCCCGAACCCTGAATACATTCTGTGTTGCAGCTTTGAACTGTGATTACCAAAATTGAAAGGGATACCAGGGAGATTGATTTGTAAAGTGTTTTCATGAAGATAAATTATGGTTAACAATCAACGCTTGTTGATTGTTGATGTTTGCTAAGTGCCAATGGCGTTGATTTAGCGTTATAAAGATAGATAACGTTTTACTTAAAATATCAACAAAAAAAGCCACCCGTAACCGGGCAGCTTTTTAGTAGAATATATGTTGAACTTTGCAAAGTGAGATTAAAGGCTGGCAATATTTACACTGTCGACAACTGCTACAGTCGACTGTGGTAGCGGTGTAGTGATTTTTTCTATACGGCTTTCTGTTGCCAGATATGTTCTGTTTACGGTTGATGAGCGGCTATAATTAAGTTGATAGTGCTCAATTGTACCGCTTATGTCGGCTTTTGCGCGATCGTTGATTGTGAACTTAGCTACAAAAGCATCTATTTTAAGCTCCGCGGCGGCATTATCATTTAACTCCACTTTCAGGTCGAGCGATGAAAATCTGCCGTACGATTTAACCATTGCGTTATCAGATGCAGATATACCGCGAAGATCGGTAACTGTTACCATGATAACCAGTTTATCGGCTTTGTAAGACGATACCCGCAGAACACCGTCTTCGTTTTGCACCAGGGCATTTTGATCGTAGTAAGTATCCAATACTTCTACTCCATCTTTGCTGCCGTTGGTAACCAAAATCTCTACATTGCCATGGGCTTCAATACTTGTAATTCTGTTGATGTTATCTAAAACGGTGGTATTGGTTTTAGCTTTTGTGTTGGCAAAAGTTGCGCTTGTTGTAGCTATTGTTAAAGTTACTAATGTTATCAGGGTTAAAAATTTAGTTTTCATTGTCTTAATATTTTCGTTGTGAATGCTTTTTATCATTTTTAAATACACCCTTATGACGACCTCACCCGAAAAACGTTACAGGTAGATAGTGTATATTAGACAACATGCGGGATTTTGTCGGTAAACGCAGGAATTGCGTCGGCGATTTTTTTAAAAAAGAAAGGTTTTTTGTGAGATTGGAGGGCGGAAAAGTCGGGTTGCCTGCTTTACAGATAGTATTTCTCGCCATTGAACCTGATCTTCCCGGCATCAAGTAATAGTCTGATCGTATCCAGTATTTCTTTTTCGCCGCCGTTCTTTATTGAACTTACCAAAGTATCCAGATCCATGGGCGAATCGCTGAGCAGTTGGGCTATATCGTTTGTTATTTCATCTCTGATGTCTGCGGCGCTATATTTTCGTTTCTCCTCCAAACAAACATCGCATACGCCACACTTACCTGCACCTGGCTCATCAAAATAAGCTAATAAAAGCTGACTGCGGCATTGCTTATGCGAGGCATAAGCAAAAACCGCTTCCATTTTACGTTGGTACAAGGCTTTACGCTCTTCAATATAAACCTTGTTAATGTATAGCTGCTGCTGCCTCGGCTTTATAAAGGTTAATTGCGGTTGATCATTTTGAGGGAAGTAGTTTAGCAAGCCGTATTCCTGTAGTTGTTTAAGCCCCTCTATTACCTGTTGAACGCTAAGGCCGCTACGTCTTGAAATATCAAATTCTCGTAGACTTACATAACTTTCAAAAGCCCCGCCATATGATCTTAAAATCGATTTTATAAAAGCATCCCAGCCATGGTTTTGTATCTGGAAATTGTAAAGGGTCTCGTGATCTACATCAAAACGGAAACGCGAAGGCAAAAAGGCGCTTTCGTTAAAGCTGATGTACTCGTCCTTCTCTAAAAACT
>CBFGNU010000247.1:0-6297 GCA_965650195.1 uncultured Mucilaginibacter sp.
GTAGTTTGCAGTGGGCAGTCGCAATTAAATCAGCATCTCACAAAACCACACCCGGCATAGCTGCGAACTGCCACTGCAAACTAACAACTCACCCCCTCGCTCCTACTTTTAAAAATTCGTGCACCACGACTTCGGTGGCGTAGCGTTTAATGCCGTCTTTATCAATGTAGCTGCGGTTACTCAATTTCCCTTCAATAACTACTTCATCGCCTTTTTTTAGGATATCGCCTGCAATACCTGCTTGCGCACCCCATATTACCAGGTTGTGCCATTGGGTTTCGGTAATTTTTTCACCCTTGTCATTCTTGTAGCTGTCGTTAGTAGCGAGCGACATTTTAGTTAGTTTTTTGTTACCGTCAAATATTTTTACTTCCGGATCCATACCCAGGTTTCCTACCAGGCGTACGCTGTTCTTTAATGAGTTCATAATTGCTATTTTTTCGTTTCGTATTTGATGAAACAAAGGTGCAGCTTGCTAAAAATATTAGTCGGTTAATAAACGTTTACAATCGATAATAACCGCTTGCAAACGTTTGCAAATAAATACAACATTGATTACCTTAGCTTTATGGATACCCAAAAAACCTGCCTGGATTGTGGCACTGTTATACACGGTAGGGCTGATAAAAAGTTCTGTAACGACCTCTGTCGCAACAACTACAACAACCAGCTTAACAGCAACAGCTATAACCTGATACGCAACGTTAACAACATATTGAAGCGGAACCGCCGTATTATGGAAGAGCTGAACCCATCAGGTAAAACAAAAACCACTACGGTTAAAATGGCGGCCAAAGGTTTCAACTTTAAATACCTTACCAACAAGTACGACACCAGCAATGGCAAAACCTACCACTTTTGCTTCGAATACGGCTATCTGCCCTTAGAAGGCGACGAAGTTTTACTTGTAAAACGCGAAGAGAAAACAGAGTAATACCTGCATTCTTGCTCCGCTTGCGAGGGTGAAACAAAGCGGGGGCCTGCGATCCCCAAACCTCTAAATTTTCTGCCGCTGTTGCATATGCATCTGTTCGTGGTGTATCAGCACCGCGTTCTTCTCCACCCCCGATTTTAAGCAAAAAAAGGTGTATAAAGCCGTTCCAATCTGGCGCGAGTATGCAGCGTTAGCCGTGTGCGCTGAGTACTCGTGCCCAATCTGGCGCGAGTATGCAGCGTTAGCCGTGTGCGCTGAGTACTCGTGCCCCCCCGCTGGCGCGAGTATGCAGCGCAGACCAAGCGGGCTGAGTACTCGTGCCCCGTTAGCTAAGTAAATTACCACATCAGTTAAAGTGGAAAAGCCACGACTACCTACCCCGTTACCCTCGCTGTCTACTCGGGTCAGCGGGTTGTAAACAGCTGATTGAGTTAACCAGACCGCTATTTGTTTTCCTATCTTTATAAAATGGAAACCCACGTCGCTTCAGTTTTTACCCGCTATTACATAGTGAAGGCAATTGCTGCCGGTATTATAACAGTTGCTGTTCCTTGTTTTTTAACATTCATAGCCATGCAGCCCACAGACGACAACAACCCTTATTATATAGCGTACTTATTATTGGCGGGCTCCGCATTTACTTTTTTTTCTGCAAGGATGCTTATCCTTTCCTATAAAAGCGTAACAATAACCTCTGGAGAGATAATAGTACAATGGTATTTTACACGAAAAAACCTTACCGTCCCGTTAAATGAAATTGTTAGCACCGCCACTACCAGGCCATCTACAGACAACACGATGCGGGGTTCCGCCCGTTATCAAACATTTGTAATAACGCTTAGCAGTGGTGAATTAATAAGCATTAATGAGGGCGACTACGTTAACTACCACGAAATAAAAAGCTGCCTATATAATTATAAGAGAAACCCTCTCCAATCTGGCGCGAGTATGCAGCGTTAGCCGTGTGCGCTGAGTACTCGTGCCCCGCTTGCTAAGTAAATTACCACGATTGCTAAAGTTAAAAAGTCACGAGTACGCCACCCCATTACCCCTTGCTGCATACTCGCGCCGGTGTAGGGGTATAAAGTCGTGCCGGCAGGCCTCTAAAAGGCACAACAATAAACAACATAGCATTTCAACTTAGCGGTTATGTTATGGTATACCTTAAGTATACAACAAAGAATGCAACACGTGATACACTAAGGCGCAACAATTGATTACCCAAATAAAATTAGTGCCTTATCGTGAAATCAATCCATACGTTTTATATTAGCGGCTACCATTTGTAACCAAATTGATACAGACCATTACTGCTAAAGCATAAACCCATTCAACACTAAAAAATTACCCAATCTATCTGACTGAAAAATTTATTGCATGAAAAAAATTCTACTCACAACCTTTATCATAGCTTTCGCATTTGTTAAAATATACGCCCAGGGATGCGTTGCCATACGCAGCACCGGCGGGGTATGTACCATGCTTGATCATCCCGACAGTACCGATGCCGAAGGCGCATGGGTTTTTAACTCAAATAACCGTTATTACCGCTCGTACAAACACTTTGTAGGTCGCGAAGAGCAAAAACAACGTATAGCTTTGGGCACCAACGTTATTAATCACGCTTACACGCAGGATCTGGCCCTTACCCGGGTGTTCAACAGCCGCTGGTCGGCAATGATTGATGTGCCTGTAATATCAAACACACGTACTTCTTTGTACGAGCACGGCGGTAAACAACGCCATGGCACCGCCTCGTTTGGTTTAGGCGATATAAGGTTTGCGGCTTATGCCTGGCTGCTTAACCCTGCAAAGGCAAAACGTTTTAATATACAATTGGGCCTGGGCTTAAAACTGGCCACCGGCACTTATAATTACCAGGACTTTTTCTATACCGCCACCGGCGATAAGGTATTGGGCCCGGTTGATCAGTCTATTCAGTTAGGCGATGGAGGCACCGGTATCACTTTAGAGATGAATACCTTTTACCATGTATCAGACCATGTAAACGTATACGGTAACTTTTTTTACCTGGCCAATCCACGCGATGTTAACGGAGTATCAACCGCACGGGGCGGAACGCCAAGCGCCACTGCATTGGCCAACAGCAGCTATGTAATGAGCGTACCCGACCAACTGATGGTGCGTGCCGGGGCAAGTGTATCTGTTAAAAACCTTACATTTTCGGCCGGCGTGCGCGATGAGTGCCTGCCGGTGTACGATTTTATCGGCCCGAGCAATGGTTTCAGAAGGCCGGGATATATTATATCTGCCGAACCGGGCGTAACCTGGAGCATTAAAAATGTAACCATTTATGCCTTTGTGCCCTGGGCCCTTGTTAGAAACAGAACCCAAAGCGTACCCGATAAAATATCAACTGATTTAAAAGGCACCTACACACAAGGCGATGCCGCCTTTGCCGACTATGTTATCAATACAGGTATCAGTTTTAAATTTTAAGATGTAAGACACCGAGCGTTTGCCGTGCTTGCCTTAATCAATTTGGAAAACAAAAAATCTGTTTTAGTATAAATCGGCTGCTATTTTTGCGTTAATTTATCCATTCACAAATAATTTTGGATGATAATATTATTGCAGGACTAATTTATGCTTGTAAGGAGAGTTTTAAGGCATACATTTTCCCTCTTAAACGTGGACTATGTAAAACTAAACAGCAAATGGAATTACCGCAACGTAATAAGCCCTTATCATCGCATATATTACATAGACGATGGAGAAGGAGAATTATCCGGTTCGGAAAAAAAATTCAAATTAGAAGCAGGATATCTTTACATTATCCCAAGTTACACCTTGTGTGATTTAATGTGTACCAGTTTTTTAAGTCAATACTTTGTCCAGTTTTTTGAAGAATCACTCGAGGGAGAATCCTTGTTTCCCGCAAACCCATCCATATTAAAAGTGAAAGCAAATGAAGTTGATGTTATCAATTTCAGGCGATTGATCGCGATAAATCCCGGCAGAGGGATCAATCGCTCCGATAACCCCCAGGTATATGAAAAGCATGTTTATTATAACGAATATCAACAATTAAATAATCAGCAAAGTTTATCTGTTTTCCTGGAAACACAGGGAATTCTATTGCAATTTCTATCACGATTTACCTTACCTGAAATATTTAAGAAAAAAGATCAACAGTTTATTCCCGAGAAAATTCTGGATGCCATGCGATTTGTACAAGCTAATCTGCATTTACCTTTAACGGTTACATCATTAGCAGAAAGGGCAAATCAAAATGCCGAATACTTTTCCAGGACGTTTGAGGCACATACCGGCACCCGGCCACTTGCCTACATTACAGAAAAAAGAGTTGAGCGTGCCCAGCATATGATAGGCGCAAGCAGGCTCCCCTATGAATCAATAGCTGAATTAACCGGTTTTAAAAGTTTGTCAAACTTTTCCAGAACATTCAAAAGAGTTACCGGCCTCTCGCCAAGGGCTTACAAACATAGCATAACCAGTTCCTACTCCGATTAAATAACCAACTCTAAACATTAGTCGGGTTTAGTGCAAAAAATAGTCTGTTTTTGTAAAGTGTTTGGTGTACCGATAGGCTAATTTTGAATAAGACTATCTCAATGTCTCAAAACCAATTATTACAAACCAAAATGAAAAAGTTATTTTACTTGTTTATCCTGATAAGTTTTACGGCGTCAGCACAGCAACCGAAATTTGCTAACGTTTATTCTTACATAGAAAATACAGCGGTATTTGAAACCAACCAGACTGAAGGTCACACGGTTAGTATTCCCTTTAAATCGGTTGGTGAAACATTAAACCTTCAGAAATCGAAGTCAGATAACGTGCTTTCGTTGAATGGAAAGTGGAAATTCCATTTTGCCAACACTCCCGAAGGCACACCCAACAACTTTTTTACATCAAATTTTAATGATCAGAAATGGCCTGAAATTACAGTTCCCTCTAACTGGGAAATGCAGGGTTTTGGCGATCCTTTTTTCCGAAATGTTGCACATGCGTTTCGCTCCAATCCGCCTTTTGTACCCCGCGAATACAACCCCACCGGCTCGTACCGAAAAACATTTACCCTACCGGCGAATTGGAAAAGCAAACGCGTTTTTTTACGCATGGAGAAAACCGCTTCGGCATCGTTTGTCTGGATCAACGGACAGGAGGTTGGCTACAACGAAGGTGCGCAGGAGCCTGCTGAATACGATGTTACCAGTTTCCTGAAACCGGGAAAAAATACCATTGCCGTAAACGTACTTAAATATTCAGATGGCGTGTATCTGGAAAGCCAGGACTATTGGCGCCTGGCCGGTATTTTTGACGACGTTTGGTTGTACGCAAAATCGGATGTACATCTCTTCGACTGGCATGCCACTACCGACCTGGACAAAAACTATGAGAACGCAAAACTGGATTTGCAGATCACGGTAAATAACCAATCTAAAACCGATAAAAAGAACTACAAGGTTCGGGCTTCGCTGTTTAATTCAGACAATGTTTTAGTTAAGAACTTTACTTCTGACGCGGTTCAAATAACTGCTGATAATAAGCAAATTGTTAATATTTCATCAGATATAATAAATCCTAAAAAGTGGACCGCTGAAACTCCCAGCCTTTACCGCTTAACAATGGAATTAATAAACAGTGAAGGAAAAACCGAAGAAGTAATTACCGGCAGGATAGGTTTTAAAGAAACCGAAGTCCGCAATCAGGTTTTCTACCTCAATGGCAAGGCCATAAAACTTAACGGCATCAATACGCACATGCAACACCCCACTTTAGGGCATACCATGGACGAAGCCACCATTCGGAAAGATTTTGAGCTGTTTAAACAATTCAATATAAATTGTGTACGCATATCACACTATCCACCTGTAGCACGCTATTTAGAATTAGCAGACGAATATGGGTTTTACATCATCGATGAAACCGGAGATGAAGCGCATGCAACTGAATATTTGGGCAACAGGCCCGAGTGGGAACCCATGTATCGCGAACGTGTTCGGAAAATGGTGCTTCGCGATCGTAATCATGCCAGCATTTTGTTTTGGAGCGCCGGAAATGAAAGTGGCGAAGGAAAAAATATTTGCGCCGTGATTGAGGAAGGACGAAAATATGATACTACACGCTATTGGATGTATGGCGGAAACGCTTTTGCGCATACTTGCGAAGAGATTATCGGCCCACGTTATCCATCACCTTTTGAACTCAAAAATCAGGTGGGGATGGTTGCTGCAAGTGTTGATCCGCGACCATCCTTTATGGACGAATACCTTTCGGTGGCCGGAAATGGTGGTGGCGGACTGGATGAATATTGGGATGTGATTTACCAGTATCCACGCATTATGGGCGGAGCGATCTGGGATTTCGTGAGTCCG
>CBFGNU010000248.1:0-6282 GCA_965650195.1 uncultured Mucilaginibacter sp.
TGCCTATGCCAATGGTAATATCAGTTTCAACTTTGTGTTTATCACCCCCTAAAAACTTGTACAACGGCAGGCGTACGTTTTTAGCGGCAATATCGTATAGCGCCATATCAAAGGCGCTTTTTATGGTGGTATTAACGGCGGTAAAATCATGCAATTGCTGTAAGCGGGCCGGGATATCCAGCGCATCCTGCCCTTTCCACAGGCGGGCAAATTCGCGGGCCATAGCAAGGCAGGTTTCCTGCGTTTCGCCCACTATCATCGGGAAGGCCGAGCACTCTCCTACTCCATAAAAACCGGCGTCGGTATGTACACGTATAAATACATTCTGCGCATAATCCATAGTGCCGGTGGCAATGGTAAACGGCTGCATGGGTATGCTGAAACGGTATATATTAATGTCGGTGATTATCATACAGGTAAAGTTAACAATTTCGATGTTGGAATATCGGATTTCGGATTTCGGATTTGGGAAATTGAATATCAAACTCTGACTAATGAATAATGAAGGGTTGATATATTTCAATCCGAAATCGAAAATCCGAAATCCGAAATCAAACCGCCTTGCTTATTTAAAAACAATTACCTTATATTTGTGGTACTACTTCAAAATACAATTCAATTTTAGCCTACGTTGCCTTTTTAACAGACAACTTGCCTGGCTAACTTAAAACTTTCTTTAAAAAAACAACATAACATGGCTCAAAATAGCATGCCTGAATTTGATTATAATTCAACCAGGAATAAACTTATCCTGTCGGAATATGGCCGTAACGTACAAAATATGGTTAAATATATTGTAGCGTTACCCACTAAAGAAGAACGTAACCGCTACGCGCAGGTTGTAATAGACTTGATGGGTTTTTTAAACCCGCACTTGCGTGACGTTGCCGATTTTAAACACAAACTGTGGGATCACCTGCATATTATATCCGACTTTAAAATTGATGTGGACTCGCCCTACCCTAAACCGGAGATGGATGCCATCCACATAAAGCCAGAGCCCTTAAGGTACCCTAATCAGCGTATCCGTTATAAGCACTATGGCAAAACCATTGAGCTGATGATAGAAAAGGCCAAGAGTATTGAGGAGCCTGAGCGCAGGCGCCATATGGTGCAAGCTATTGCTAACTTTATGAAGATGGCCTATGTGCAATGGAACAAGGATTCGGTTGCTGATGAAAGTATTTTAGCCGACCTGGTGGCCCTGTCAAAAGGAGAATTAAAAGTTGACGAGAACATAAGCCTAAGCAAGGTTGAATACCGCCCACCAGTACAGGCGCAAAACAACCGCGGACGGAGCAACAACACACAAAACCGCGGCGGTGGTGGTGGTGGCAGCAACAATAACCAAAATCGCGGTCGGAGCAACAATAATAACAACAACAACAATCAAAACCGTAACCGTAATAGTGGCGGACCGAAGAAACATTAATGGGTAATGGTTGATGGTTCATAGTTCATGGATCATAATAGCCCATAACAGTTTTTAGAAATTTATTTATAATATTTGATAGTTCATCTCATGGTAGTCCATGAACCATGAACTATCATCTATGAACCAATACAAGACATGACCAACGCTTTCGAGATAATTGGCGGCAAGCCGTTAAAAGGCGAAATAACGCCCCAAGGTGCAAAAAACGAAGCACTTCAAATACTTTCGGCTGTTTTGCTTACCAGCGAAAAGATAACCATAAGCAACATACCCGATATAAAAGATGTAAATAAGCTGATTGAGCTGTTAGGCGATATGGGCGTAAAAGTGGAACGCCAAAAGCCCGACACCTATACGTTTGAAGCCAAAAACATCGACCAGAACTTTTTTCAATCGGATGCTTTTAAAGCGAAAGGCGGCGGTTTACGCGGTTCTATTATGATAGTTGGACCGCTGCTGGCACGTTTCGGCAAGGCATCAATACCTAAACCCGGCGGCGATAAAATAGGTAGAAGGCGGTTGGATACGCACTTTTTAGGGTTTGAAAAATTAGGCGCAAAGTTTAACTACAATCCCGAAGACGGATTTTTTAATGTAGATGCATCGAACCTCCAGGGAACGTATATTTTATTAGATGAAGCATCTGTAACCGGCACAGCTAACATAGTAATGGCGGCTGTTTTGGCTAAAGGCACAACCACCATTTACAATGCAGCCTGCGAACCTTATTTGCAGCAGCTTTGTAAAATGCTTAACCGCATGGGCGCTAAAATTAGCGGCATAGGCTCAAACCTGTTAACTGTTGAGGGTGTTACTGAGCTACATGGCACAGAGCACCGTATGCTGCCAGATATGATAGAGATCGGATCTTTCATTGGCTTAGCTGCCATGACGGGTTCAGAGATCACCATAAAAGATGTGCAGTATAAAGAGTTGGGTATGATACCCGACGTATTTAGACGGCTGGGTATAAAACTGGAGTTGCGAGGTGACGATATTTTTATTCCGGCACAAGAGCACTACGAAATAGATACTTTTATTGACGGATCAATCATGACCATTGCTGACGCGCCTTGGCCAGGCTTCACTCCTGACCTGCTTAGTATAGTATTGGTAGTGGCCATACAGGCAAAGGGGTCTGTTCTTATCCATCAAAAAATGTTTGAAAGCAGGTTGTTCTTTGTAGATAAACTACTGGATATGGGCGCCCAAATCATCCTTTGCGACCCTCACCGCGCTACTGTGATAGGGCTTGATAAACAAGTTCAACTACGCGGAATTTCAATGACCTCGCCGGATATACGTGCAGGCGTATCGTTATTGATAGCTGCACTTTCTGCCCAAGGCAAATCAACTATCTATAACATTGAGCAAATAGAACGTGGCTATCAGCATATTGATAAGCGTTTAAAAGCTTTAGGGGCGGATATTAAGAGGATTTAAGCTAGTGAGTGGAGAATGGTGAGTAGTGAGTGGTTGATATCGCCCACAATAACTACTCACCACTCACAATTAAACTACTCACACAAGCAACGCTGTAGCACTCATCGCTATCATCAAGCCATCCTCAATAATGGTTACGGTACTCATGGGTAAATTAAATACTGCTCCTAAACAAGCACATTGTATGCTGCGTTTATTCAGCACGGTTTGTAAAACGCCTATTATACTGATACTCATTACCACCAACGTAATGGCATTCGTTGTTACAGGGAAGATATTCATTGCGAAAGCCAATCCGAGACCTAACTCGATAAAAGCATACATATAGGCCCAAGGTTTAAATTTCCGGGCAATTACATCGTACATTATGTAGCTATCTGCAAACCCTTCCAGGTTAAGCATTTTAAAGAAAGAGAATACCAGAAAGAACCCAGCCATAAAAACCCGCATAGCTAAATGCCAATGAAAACCGCCATCGCTACTACCCGCAATAACTGATACTGAAAGTATATAAGCAAATATCAGCAGTATGGGCTTATAGGTTTTCAGCCATGTTTTAGGCGCTTCTTCTGTTGCTGCTAAAAAATCACTGTGATGTACAACCTCTTTTTCGCTGAGCTGGTACTTTGGATGGTCTTTCAGCGCGGTTTGCAGTGTTGCCGTAGCAACGTGGCTACTCATTTCTATTACCGCTTCGCCTTTTTGCAGATCAATATCAACCTGATTAACATTAGGTACTGCTGTTAGTAATTGCTGCACTTTATTTTGGCAACCGGAGCAGGTCATGCCGGTTATTTGATAGGTATGTTTCATAGCTTTAATTATTATATACAAAGCTACCTTAGCACCTACCCTGCGCTGTTACGACATTTACTGTTAATGTTATAATATTTACAGGTCGTCTATGTAATGCCGTTTACTCGCTTTTATTGCCTTAAAATGTCCCGGTGTAAAGCCGGTTTGCTTTTTAAACAGACTTGAAAGATAAGCCGGACTGCTGTAACCCATCAAAAAAGCAATCTCCTTTAAACTCAATTCGTCATAAGTGAGTAACTCCTTTATCCGCTCAATTTTTTGGCTGATAAAGAAATGCTCAATGGTATTCCCCTCTACTTCTGAAAATAAATTACTCAGATAATTGTATTCGTAATTCATTTCTCGGGAGAGGTAATCGGATAAGTTCAGACTAAGGGACTTCTTGCTGTGATGCACCAAATTCACAATCAAATTTTTTATCTTTTCGATGATGCGGCTCCTGCGGTCGTCTATTAATTCAAAACCCAATTTGTTCAATGCAGTATCAATTTTATGAATGGCATCCTCGTCGGGTTGCTCAGCCAAAGTAACCTCTCCGAGCGTTATCTCCTCAATCTGGCACCCTGCATCAGTAAAAATTCCGTTCACCGCTGTTATGCATCTACGGCATACCATATTTTTAATATAAAACTTCATTAGTATAAAATTATGCAAAACCTTTATCTTTTTAACTTTCACCTTTTACCTCAAATTATATATCTTTATCCAAACCCCTACAGTTAAGTGCATGCCTTACCTCAACAGAAGATCAAGCTATAATAACTTTATACTGATTTTTGTATTTGTTAAAATAGCCCTTAATCTGCTGGCTATTTCCCGCTTTGGTTTCCATCGTGATGAGCTCTTGCACCTTGCCCTTGCCGACTACATGGATTGGGGCTACAAGGAAGTACCCCCGTTTATAGCTTTTATTGCTAAAACAACACTCACAATTTTTGGAGATTCGGTTTTTGGAGCACGCATTATCCCCACCATGTGCGCCGCACTTATAGTATGGCTAACCGGGAAACTTACCGTTGAAATGGGCGGTAAAAAATTTGCTATAGCGCTGGCTTGCAGCGCTATGATATTTTCGCCTTCATTCGCTTCAACAGGCTACCTTTTTCAGCCTGTAGTATTCGATCAGCTATGGTGGGTGCTTTTGGTTTGGTTAATGGTACGTTACATTAATAACGATTCGTCGCCTAAGTACCTTTATTTTATCGGATTGGTAATAGGCGTTGGCTTGCTAACCAAATACACCATGGCGTTTTTTGCAGGGTCAGTTATTTTAGGGTTGCTTTTCACCAAACAACGCAGACTGCTTTGGAATAAGCATGTAATAGGAGCCGCGGCCCTTGCATTGCTTATATTTTTGCCCAATTTAATTTGGCAATACCATCATAGCTGGCCGGTATTTGGCCATATGGCCGAGCTTAAAAAAACACAATTAAATTTCATTCAGCCATTGGATTTTACGAAACAACAGCTAATGGCGCATGGTATTGCAGTGATTCTGTGGATAACCGGTCTTTTCTTTTTACTGCGATCATTCAAACTTCGCAAATTTCAATTTTTGGGATTTGCCTACTTACTTATCTTTCTGTTTTTAATGGAGATGAATGGAAAAAACTATTACTTATTCGGCGCTTACCCGATGCTGTTTGCCGCCGGAGGTTTTGGTTTTGACAGATGGGTGAAAACCGTACTGACTTTACGTGTGGCTATTTTGTTAGCTTTTATAATACCTAATTTAATACTGTTGCCGATTGTGTTGCCGATATTGTCGTTTAAACGAACGCTAGGCTTTTTTGACTACATTAATAAGCATACTGAGGTGCTGAAATCGGTTACTGTGTGGGAAGACCAGCAACACCACGCCACCACGCAGGATTATGCCGATATGCTGGGCTGGGATGAAATGACAAAAAAAGTAGCCGATAACTACAACACTTTTAGCCGCGAAAAGCAACGCGAAACCATTATTTATACCACCAATTACGGCGAAGCAGGCGCATTGCGACACTTGGGTAAACAATATAATTTACCTCAGTCTGTTAGCCTGGCCAGCAGTTTTGCTTTATGGGCACCACCGGATATTACTGCAAGATATATTATATACGTGAGTGACACCGGGGACGAGGATATGGTCTATTACCGGTCAATGTTGAAGGGCCACATAAAGTTGGATAGCGTAACCAATACCTACGCACGTGAAAAAGGGACAGATATTTATTTGTTGGAGCCCAAGCCGGAGTTTTATGAGCGTTACAGGCAACGTTTTATAAAAGCCCAAATATGGTAATTAGCTTTTTGCTTTTACCTTTGTGCTTTAAGCTTAATTATGCGCGGACTTAAAACCATCATTTTTCTGATCATATCCAACACCTTTATGACGTTTGCCTGGTATGGGCATTTAAAGTTCAAGGATTACGATTGGGGTAAGAACCTGGGACTGATATCTATCATTTTCATCAGTTGGGGACTGGCATTTTTTGAGTACGTTTTCCAGGTACCGGCTAACCGCGCAGGTTTTAAAGGCGATGGCGGGCCGTATAGTTTAGTACAATTAAAAACCATTCAGGAGGCTATAACGCTTACCATTTTTA
>CBFGNU010000249.1:0-6261 GCA_965650195.1 uncultured Mucilaginibacter sp.
AGCACGCTTTTCTGTACGTGCCGCCATCACTTCCTTAACAACCGAATTAAAATGCGCCAGTGCATTAAGCGCTGCAAGGGCTTCGGGTGTATATACGTCGCTATAAATTTCCTGTAGGTTGTCTCTAATGATAATGGAAGTAGCCATAGGTTGTTATTTATTATGATCTGACTATAAATACGGTCATGGTTAAGGGGCCGTGCGCGCCCAGTACCAAAGCCTGTTCAATATCCGCTGTTTTTGAAGGACCACCAATAAAGCCGCCAAAGCCGTAATCGCCCACACCAATTTCAGCATAAGCATCGTGCATGGATGCTACAATATCACCCTCATCAATTAACACAGCGAAATGCTGACAGATGTAAGGTATAATACGCTGTCCCATTGCCTGCTCCGGCAACCAAACCGCGCCGTTTTCTGCTACAGCTAAGGGCGCTTTTATAATGGCCAGCTCCACATCCTCAAAAGAGTGAGGGTCCGCCGTAGGCGAATACATTTCGGCTATATCATTCAGCTCCGGCAGCGTGGTTAACACGCGTTTATCTGTATCAAAGTTTTGATGGATAAGCGCTTTTATCTCTTCCAAATCCCTTACTTCACACACCTCGCCATTAATAGACTTGAATACATCCATATATTTTTGGACGACATCCGCCAGCTCAACCTTAAAAATGCTGATATCCGGCAAGGGCACAGATTCGGGTTGGTTATGTAAAACAGATTGCAATATGGTTTCCCTGCTGCTCATTATTCAGTAATTATTTTTCTTCCTTTTTAATTTGTGTGTTAGCATACCATTCGCCGAAAGACTCCTTGGGGCCATCGGGCATATCTCGTTGTTTATACCAGGGGTTAAAACGGTTATTGACAGCAAACGGGGCATAGTTTAAAAACCATCGCCCCGCTTTGCCCGCGGTTTGATATGCCGTTGGCGATGATAGCGTAAAAGCCATTGCTTTCATGCTTAATGTTTTTGAGTTAGCCACGTAGCCCTCTTTTACTACCACCTGTCGCCATTTATATAGTTGGTCGTGGATGTTTATTTTAACCGGGCATACGTTGGAGCATGATCCACATAGTGTAGATGCAAAGGGCAGATCGGCATGTTTTGCCATGTCAAGATTAGGAGCCAAAATAGCGCCTATCGGACCGGTTATGGTGTTATGGTAGCTTAAACCGCTGCCTTTCCGATATACAGGGCAGGTATTCATACACGCCCCGCATTTAATGCATTTCAGCGATGTACGGAAATCGTCACGACCCAGTAAACGGCTTCTTCCCGCATCCACCAAAACCAGGTGCATCTCCTGTCCGGGGCGCGGTTTTTTATAATGACTTGAATAGATCGTTATCGGCTGTCCTGTTGCGCTGCGGGCAAGCAGCCGTAAAAAAACAGCCAAATGTTTCTTTTCAGGAACGATCTTTTCTAAACCCATAGAGCAGATCTGCACTTCGGACAGATGCGCGCCCATATCGGCATTACCCTCGTTGGTGCATACCACGTACTCCCCTGTTTCGGCAACGGCGAAGTTGGCCCCGGTTAGCGCGGCGCGGCGGGTAAGAAACACATTGCGCAAATGCTTGCGCGCTGCACGGGTGAGGAGCGTGGGATCTGACAACCCTTTTTCTGTTCCCAAGTGCTCATGGAACAGTTCGCCTATTTCCTCCTTGCGTTTATGGATGCAGGGCAGAACAACATGACTTGGCGGCTCGTTATCTATTTGCTGGATATATTCGCCCAGGTCAGAGTTGATCACATCTATGCCGCGCTCAGCTAAATATTCGTTCAGATGGCACTCCTCGGTAAGCATAGATTTGCTTTTCACCATCTGCGTAATCTCTTTCGCTTTCAGGATATTGTAGATGATCTGGTTATGCTCATCAGCATTAGCGGCCCAATACACATTAACGCCGTTCTTTTTCAAATTAGCCTCAAACTGCAACAGATACGTATGCAGATTAGATATCACATTACTTTTAATCGCCGATGCTGCCTCGCGTAGTTCTTCCCATTGCGGCGTGTTGTTTGCCGCTATGTCGCGCTTTTGTCTTATCCACCATAAAGCGCCGTCGTGCCAATCGGCCTTTTCTTTGTCCTGAATAAACTCTTCGGCCAGCGCAGCATGTTTTTTTGTTCCGGTATCTCTCATAAGGCCGAGTTTAAAATTTCTGCGATGTGTATTATCTTAATGTTGCTATTGTCGCGGTGCAATATCCCTTCCAGGTGCATCAGGCAGGAAAGATCAGGCGATGTAATATATTCCGCGCCGTTTTTTGTATGATCTGTTACCCTGTCCTTTCCCATTTTTACCGATACGGCTTCCTCGGCAACACAAAACGTACCGCCAAATCCGCAGCATTCGTCTTTGCGATCAAGGGTGATCAACTCCAATCCCTCCACCATATTTAAAAGCCGCTCAGGTTTTGAAAACGATGGCCCAACCAGCTCGCTCATTTTTGCCAGGTGCAGCCCCCGCAAACCATGGCAACTTTGATGGATGCCTACCTTATGCGGAAACCGTGCCTGCAGTTTATCCACCTTTAAAATATCTGTCATAAATTCTACCAGTTCATAGATCTTTTCGCGGATCTGCGTAGCTTCTTCGGGATTTTTATCTGTATGCAAGTGATCCTTTATATGCAACACACAACTGGCAGATGGCGCCACGATATAATCAAAGCCCGAAAAATTCTCTACAAACAGTTCATTGCAATCCTGCGAAAGATGCTCAAATCCCGAATTGGCCATGGGCTGCCCGCAACAGGTTTGCTTTGTTGGATACACCACATCAACCCCTAACTTTTGCAGCAACTGTAACGTGGCTTTTGCAGCGTTGGGGTAAAGCTGGTTAACGTAGCAGGGGATAAAAAGGCCTACCCTCATATTTTTTTATTTTTTATTTAATATCTCTGCGGAAAGGTAAGCAGATTTTTATTTTATCACCAAACTCATAAACGGCTCTACATAGGCTTGCAAGGTCACTAATAATCCTACCAGGGCCGCTAAAACCAGGCTGTGTACAAATACATAGCGCAATATATCACCCTCATGACCGTACCAGTTGGTGGCGGTACTGGCAACAACTATGCTTTGTGCATCAACCATTTTACCCATTACACCACCCGAGCTGTTGGCTGCCGCCATTAATATCGGACTTACATGGGTTTGCTTGGCTGTTATTACCTGCAAACTACCAAACAGAATATTGGATGAAGTATCCGACCCCGTAAGCGCCACCCCCAGCCAGCCTAACATCGTTCCAAAAAACGGATACATAACCCCCGTTTGCGCCAAGGCGAGACCTAGTGTGGCATCGCCGCCGGAATATTTGGTGACGTAGCCCAGCGCCAGCATAGCAGCAATGGTGATGAGCGAAAACCGCACCCGCCATAGCGTTCGTCCGTAGCTTTTGGCCAGCTCCTTTGCCGAATAGCCCATTACAAACCCGGCAATAATGGCCGCCAGCAATATGCCGCTGCCGGTTGCTGATAGCCAGTTCAATTTAAATATAGCCTCTTCGGGTTTTATGGGATTATCCAACGTTGCCGCCGGAACAATTGGCGGCGTGCGCGAAACAGCCTTATGCAAATACGCGAACTCAAACTGCGGCGCCGAAATTGTGTTGAGCGCGCCTTTAATGGTGGGCAATCCCCATACAAAAATAAAAACGGTAAGCAGTATCCACGGTAACCAGGCCTGCAGCATTTTTTTACCGCTGATGCTGCCATGTACCGGCTCCATCGACATGTCTGCATCCTGCTTGGGTAGTTTCCAGATGGTTTTTGGCTGCCAGAATTTTAGCAGTACCATCAACGCTATCATAGAACAAATAGATGCTACAATATCAACCAGCCAGGGGCCATGAAAATTAGACACCAGGTACTGTGGCACTGCAAAACACAGCCCGGCAACCAGCGCGGCGGGCCAAACGCCCAGCATCCCCCGGAAACCGGCCATGGCCCAAACCACCCAAAACGGAACGATCAATGAAAAAAGCGGCAGCTGCCTGCCTATCATTGCCGAAAGGTGCAACAGGTCTATCCCCGTTACTGATGATAACGCCAAAACCGGCGTACCCAAGGCCCCAAAGGCTACAGGCGCGGTATTGGCAATGAGCGATAAACCGCAGGCCGCCAGCGGCCTGAAACCCAGTTGTATCAAAATAGCCGCGGTAATGGCAACGGGCGTACCAAAGCCTGCCGCGCCTTCAAAAAATGCCCCGAAGGAGAATGCGATCAAAATTACCTGTATGCGCGGATCGGGAGCTATGGCGGCCAGGTTGTGGCGGATGATGGAGAACAACCCCTTATCAACCGTTAACTGGTAAAGAAAAATAATATTGAGGATGATCCATCCGATAGGAAACAAACCATTGGCTGCCCCAAAAAAGGTGGTAGCAGTGGCCGTTTTAAAAGGCATCCCATAAATTAAAACCGCTACTAAAAACGCCGCCGCCAAACCCAGTATAGCCGCAAAGTGGATGCGTACCCTGAAAATGGCTATCAGGCTAAGCAGCAGGATAATAGGAATGGCCGCTACAAGGGTTGATAAAAACACATTGTGCAGCGGATCATAATTTTGTGACCAGATGGTTTCCATAAAAATTGTTATTTAGGTTGGGCATTGCTTATAAATAATTGGTTTCTTCTTTTATTTATTCACCACATTAACCGGCGCTCCATCAATAAACGTCGCTACATTGTTTACCACCATCTCCATCAATCTCAATCTTGCCTCTTTGGTTGCCCAGGCAATATGGGGCGTTATAATACAGTTCTTCGCCGTAAACAGCGGGTTATCCGCCCGCGGCGGCTCAACTGATAAAACATCAATACCCGCGCCTGCAATGGTGCCATTGTTTAGGGCATCGGCAAGGTCCTGATCAACAATGATAGGGCCCCTTGATGTATTGATCAGGTAGGCCGAGCTCTTCATCCGCTTTAAGTTATCAGCATTAATTAAGCCCTGCGTCTCGGGGAACAAAGGGCAATGAATACTCACCACGTCTGCTTGCTCCAGCAGCTCCGGGACATCCGCCCAGCGGAAATTCTTACGCGCCGATTGATCCGTACGTGTACGACTATTGCCAATAATGTTCATGCCGAAAGCGGTAGCCACATCGCCAACCTGTTGGCCAATATGCCCGAAACCGATAATGCCTATTGTTTTACCCGCCAGCTCAACCAACGGAAAGTTCCAGTAACAAAAATCTGCCGACCGAGACCAATCGCCTGCCATAACCGAATCGCTGTGCCGCTGCACGCGCTGGGTAAGCTCAAGCAACAGGGCAAAGGTTTGCTGCACTACCGATGTGGTGCCATAACCCGGCGCATTGGCCACAACAATACCCCGCTTTTTAGCCGCCTCTACATCAATAACATTATAACCGGTGGCCAGCAGGCCAATGTATTTCAAATCGGGCAGGGCCTCTATAGCGTCGGCGTTTATAGGGGTTTTGTTGGATAGTAAAACAGCTGCTCCTTTTGCCCGCTCCAATAACTCATCGGGCGCGGTTCTGTCGTATATATGCACCTCGCCTAATTGCTTTAAACCATCCCAGCTAATATCGCCGGGGTTTAAGGTATAGCCATCCAATACTACTATCTTCATTATTATTAATTATTGCCCCAAGGTATATTGCTGTGGCAATACCCGGGCGCTCCTACAAATTATTCAGAACAGGTAAACGGTTATTATTGGTATTTGCAGCTGTACAGAAAACTGCAATTTGATTATAATGCAATGTAAGGTTTTTTGCATTATCAATTATGCATAGGGGTCACCACACAAAAAAATGAGTGGAATGGGCGTAAGGTGTGGGTTAAAAACTCCTTCCCTGGGGAAGGGTGCGTTGGGCCGTGTCGTGGCGGGTAGGGGTTTTACGTAGGAATGAAAAGTCCGATTAACCCCTTCCTACACCTTCCCCGAGGAAGGAATCGCACGGGCCGCCGCTTCTTAAGTATTACTTAGTATTTACCGGCGTGGCGCTAAACTTCATTACCAGCAACAGGTTGGCATCGGCCTTTACCGCTGTACGCAGGGTATAGATCATTTTTATGCGGATATCCGGTTCGCGGATAAACCGGTCAAGGAAGCCCGAGTTGTTCACATCAAGCGTTATAACGTTGCCCGCGTCGGCAGCTATATTGTCTTTTGATGCCACCAGCACCGCGTCGCTCTCATCGGCCTTCATCATAAAGATCTTGAGCGATTGGATATGTCCCTGGTCAAAATCAGCCGGCAGAGCCGACTTCAGTTCT
>CBFGNU010000250.1:0-6225 GCA_965650195.1 uncultured Mucilaginibacter sp.
TGAACTATCAACCATGAACCACCTTTGTTTGCTTTTTTAAGCACTAAAAACCGTTACGTTCTCGCACGAAAACGGTACGTTCTGACACGTTTTTGATATGTTCTGGGATGTTTTGCCATGCAAACAATTGCTACGGAATAAATGCGCTTCGCATATCGCTTGGTGAGGCCCGCGCGCTAGGCTTGCCCCGCTCATTTGCCGCGGCGGCTGTTACGTTTTTTGCAGGTGTTTGTTTTTTAAAGGTGTTCAAGAGGGCTGCGCCGTTATTCGCGCCAACATGGGGCTTAGTGAATTTAATAGCCCATTACATGCCCATTAATTAACACTCTAAGGCTTTCAATAAATTGAGAATATTCATCAATTGACATTTCAAATGAAATTCTTGGAATCGCTACAGTGTTGTTTAAGCGCCCACGTTCGAGGGTTATTCCGATATGCAGTTGCAAAATAGTTCTAAACCATTTGCTAATACTGATTATTGGAACGCGACCTGGGGTTCTTTCAATATCTAAATGAATTGCAAATGAATCTTGATTTATTCTGAGTCCAGGCGATGCCTCACTTTTTGAAAAATTTATCCTAAGATTTCTTCCGCCTATTACATACTGCGGACTTTCCATGTGGACTTGTGCGCCACCAATCCTTTCTAAACCAGTTGGATCTGAAAAGTTTGTAGGTGGGACAGCGGGATAAGCGAACGCTGTGGGCTTCGGTAAAAAATTATTAATTTGCTCAGTCAGATTGTCCAATGATAGGTATATACCTAGATGCCCTCGCCTTGGCTGTAAACCAGCTAAATTTTGAATGCTGCCGGCGCCTATTCCTATAAAATTAAATTTTATTATATTATTTTCCTGAGTGAGTACTAAAGCTGGGTTTTGATTTTTCGAAACATGTCCGCCAATTTGATATGCATTATTACCGTGTTGGTATACCGCTGTTATGTATTCAAGTAAAATCATTGTGATAGGTTTGAAAATGTAAGTATTAAATTGATTTAAATAGAACTCCCAGATAATGTTTTAAAGTATACTTTTTTGTAGTGTCCAAAGCTCTTTCGAGACAAATGAATTTAACATTCGTATGTTCTTTAAAAAAACTTATCGTTTCTAGTTCGATACATGAATCTAAGCAAATAAACGCGTTTCTCTCATCATCTGAAACAAAGTATACGTCATTTTCCTTGAACTGATCAGATTTTTCGACCTTGTAATTTAATTTGAATCCATTTTTTAGTAGTATTTCAATCAAAAGATCCTCTTGATTGAAAATTGTCATTAATTGTGCTTCCTTTTCTGCGATATATTTTTTTAAAAGAATGATGTTTTCTTCGTTGGTCTTTTCGTTATCAGGTACAAATTCAATTCGCTTTAGGACTGACTTCCTGAGTTTAAATACTTTAAATCCCAGACCTGTTAAAAGATCGTCACGTTTTTCGTCGTTGAATAAATCAGGGGGAGTGGCTAACTTAATCGCCGTTACTTTGTCTACTACTCTTTTATTTCGTTCGATGGTTATGTCACTTATTTGCTTAAAGCCTGCTTTGTACGCCTCACTGTCTTTGTGTGTGGCTTCTGGAATTTGAATTAATATATACTTTCGCTTTCCGCCGTCCAGTTGATTCAGTTCCATTACCGCCTGCCCTGTCGTTCCAGACCCACCAAAGAAATCAAGAATTAAATCATCTTTATCTGTAGATATTTCGAATAGATCTTTTAAAATTTCATCATCCTTAGGGTGTTCAAAGTAGTCACCGCTCATCAATGAGCGGAGGCGTTTGGTCGACGCTCTCCCATCTTGATAAAGCACACTATACGGAACTTGGTATTCCCGGTCTTTTAAATATGACTTTAGGCTTGGAACGTAATTTTCGGTCGGTCCAAAATGCACCCTATTTTGCTCTATAATTTCCTGCATTTTTTTGGGATCGGAATAAAGCCAACCTCGAGATGGGATATTTACTGGTTTTTTCGTTATTGGATGAATAACGTCATATTTTGGCCCGCCACCCCCTGGCCAAGAAATGTTATCAGGGAAGTAAATGCCATTTTGATCAACGGAGGAATAATGCTTGCTCCTTTTCGAAGGATGGTCATTGGGCAACTCGGAAAACCATTTCTTAAGTTCTTGTTCAATTTTTTTAAAATCGCCTTTAAACTCTTTGACTAAATCATTGTGCTTAGCGTAAATCTCCTCTAAACCCTTCTTACGGTGCCTCCATGTGGTTTTCAATTCCTTTAAATAATCGTATTGTTTAGCAAAGACGAGAATATATTCATGAGATATTGAAATAAACTTACTGTCATTTTTTCTTCCACCGGCCCATATAAAAACACCTATAAAATTCTCTTCTCCAAAGACTTCTTCACAAAGTTTTCTTAGATTATGAACCTCATTATCGTCGATAGAAATGAAAATCACTCCATCGTCTTTCAATAATTGACGTGCAATTAATAACCGGCTGAACATCATGTTTAGCCAATTACTGTGATACCTCCCGTTGGTCTCTGAATTCGTATCGATCTTTACACCGTTCTCTGTTACTTCAGTTTGTTCCCAATATGGTTTTTTATCTTCGCCAAAATCATCTTTGTAAACAAAGTCCCCCCCTGTGTTATAAGGTGGATCAATATAGATACATTTTATTTTGTTATAATAAGCACTGCTGAGTAGTTTCAATACTTCTAAGTTCTCCCCTTCAATAATTAAATTTTCGCTGTTGCTTGGGTTAACACTGCGTTTTTCGTCGAATTGCAAAGTGGCGTTGCTGGGTGTGAAGGCATTACGTTTGGCCGCGCTTTTGCCATACCACCTAAACTCGAATCGCTCGGTTTCAGTTACACTTTGCCCATCAATTACCTTTTTAAGCTCGTCAATGTTCAATTGGCCTTCATTGGTAAACAAGTCGGGAAAAAGCTGTTTTAGTTTTTCCAGCCGCTCGCGGTTCCAATCTCCAGTTAAAGGCATATAATCGTTTATACTTTCCATTTTATCGCTGTTAGGCTAAGGTTGTATTAATTGTTTTATCAGCTTCCGTTTTAAAGTAGGCATATTCACTTACCGGTGCCTTGTACTGTGCTTCAATGCCAAGTGCCTCAAAATGTTTCAACGCACACTGTATTTTAAACCATTCGCTTTCGGTAAGAGCCTTTCGATCGTTTATGTTATTAGTTCCTTTGGTTTCTATCATAAAATAAAACTCGCTCTCGCTGCCATCTTTTAAGGCTTTACGTTTCATCACCAAACCAAAGTCCGGCTCATACCAGCCTTCGTTATTAAACAAGTTAGGCAAAGGAATGCGGTACCAGTTGGGTAGTTTTAAAAAGCAGACTACCTCGGTATCGTTCTCTGCACCTATAGAAAATTTGCGTTCTACATCGCTGTCCACCACCATTTTGTCGAAAACGCCTTTATTAGGTGTATTCACAACCAATTTACTGTCGGCGACGTTTTTAACATAACTTTCAAAATTAAACGGGTAACTTTCGTTTGTTGGATGATAAGTTAGCCCACGTACCATTTCATTTAGTTCTACTTCGTTTATTTTTACTGCGGCTTCGTGTACAAACCGTGGCGGGTTTTTTGCCATTTCTGCGTGGTTAGTTATTCCATTAACTACTTTTAAAATAGCTGGATAACTTAAACCTGTATTTTCACTCAACTCCTCAATTAGGTCGAGGGGTGTATAGCGTGCTTTTTGGTTTATAATTTCAGTGCCGCCAAAAGTTTCCTCGCGGCTATCTTCGCTCAGCGTATCAATAACATGGCTGGATGCTTCAATAATATAGTCGGGTATAGTTATGGCGTTTATGCGTTCAATACAACCCGCAATAAGGTCATCTTCATTAAAGGAAATTACATAGTCGGTTTTTTGAGCCATGGCTTTCCAAAACCTTTTAAACGCTGCATCAATGGTGTCGGTCTTGTTGCGTGTAAATTTAATTTGGTCTTGCGATACGCCTTTATGTGTATGTGTTAACCCTGCACCTGCTGCGGCTGTTCCGTAAACAGCTTTAATTTCTTCCTGGTATTGCGTTACAAAAGTTTCATAACTCTCATTGGGTATAACGGTAAGCTGGTTAATACGTTCGTCATCCTTAACAGTTAGCGCATCGTAAATACGCTGCCCATTTTCGTCTACACAAATACGCAAGCCCCTGCCAATTTCCTGCCTTTTACGAATATCTGAATAGGCAGTATTTAGGGTGGCAATGTTAAATACATTTGGATTGTCCCATCCTACACCCAATGCAGAGTGAGAAAAAATAAATTGCACGGGATTTTTTGCATCAAGCAATTCTTCCTTCCCCTCTAAAATTAGTTTGTAAATTTTGCTTTGTTCTTTTACGCCACCTTCATTATCTGCATATTCACCGCCTGATTTTTGCGCGAAATAATACCCTTGAACGCTTTTTACTTGTTGTGCATCGGGCATTTTTCCATTGTGGTATTCGGGATAAATCGTTCTATATTTTTCAACAAAAAGGTTTTTAATTACAGGGTCTTCGCCCATATAATTAGCTACTTTATCAATAAATAATAACGATAAGCATTTAATCCCTTTATCGGCCAGTTTTTGCGTCTTTGCGAAATGACGGTGTATAAGCCACTCTAATTGCAAAGCCCAAATGTTTTCAATATTACCCGCAACCTGTTTTTCAAATATCTCTGTGCCGTTGCTAAACTTCACACTCCATTTGCCGGTTCGTAAGCTTTTGGCAATTTGTTCTATTTTGTAGTTTAGGTAACTTGGGTTATTAGTTTTTTCGCCCAAATTATCGTACTGGTATAACCACCCAGTTAATTTAAACTCAAATTTGCCCGTTGAGTTAGATTGATGCCAGGCCTTAAGCTTAACTTTTAATTTGCCGGTTCCATTTTGCGCTTCGGCCAGTTCAATTTTTAAAGTTGCTTCATCATTTTTTTCCGTAACCGTAAGTACTTCAATTTTTTTCACCAAGCCCTGCTTATAACTATCGTAAGGTGTTAGCCGGTATAAGAGATTTTTTACGGTTTTATGGGTTGCCGAGTAACGTAACTTAAAAAGCGGATTGAGTTTG
Organism: uncultured Mucilaginibacter sp.; assembly: GCA_965650195.1. GTDB lineage: Bacteria > Bacteroidota > Bacteroidia > Sphingobacteriales > Sphingobacteriaceae > Mucilaginibacter. The sequence continues at coordinate 5,061 of CBFGNU010000250.1, forward strand.
TTTATTTGCTTAATTGAGTTGTCGGTATCCATACCTTCCTGTGGCTCGTCCATTATAATAATGGGTCGTGTTCTGCCGATAGCTTCAATAAAGGGGATGTTGGCAAAGAGGTCTTCGCGTTGCGCTTGATTAAGAATCTTATCTTCAGAATTGAAAGAGGCCAGCGTCATGATCATTACCTGCGGATACTGCTCTTCAACAAAGTTTGTTACTCTAATTAATTTCTTGCTATCGTATTCAAATGCATTAGGTTTAATACCATATAAGTTTTCCAGCTGTTTGTTAAACGCTTTAAATGTGCCTAATACACCCTGCCTTATTGCTATAGATGGAACTAAAATAATAAACTTAGTGAAACCATATTGACGATGCAATTCATATATGGTTTTTATATATACAAGTGTTTTACCTGTCCCTGTTTCCATTTCGATACACAGGTCGTTATCGGTTGAAAGTTTGGCAATCGAGGCTGTTATCCCATTAGCTTCCGTAACTGCTAAAATATTATCAGAAAACTGTTGCCCGCTTAACGTGCTAACATTTGATCTTATTCCGTTTATGCAAGCATTGTCAAAATTGTTTTTTGGCGTACCATCAAAAACTTTTACAATAGCCTGTACAGCGGTATCCTGATAAGATAAATTCTCTAGTTTAAGTTCCATTGGCTTTTACCGTAAACGGATTGACAAATTACTTAAAACATCAGGAACGCATCAAATAATTGCTTTTAATGTTTTCCACATAATTCTATTAGCCTGCCCTTGATGTTTTTCCCTCTTCTAATACTTCACCTAAATCCCTCAAAACACAGTCCCTATCCCCCCTGCGTTAGCGATAGTAACGGATACCGGCCCCTGCGCCTAAGGCCTGCAGGCGTATGAGTGGATAGCGCGGGCCGCTTCTATCAGCGGCAACGCCATTATGGTAAATTGTGCATGGGGTGCCTATCGCTGGTTAGTCCGACGCTTTTGGCTTGCCCCGCTAGGGCCGCGGAGGCCTTGTTCTTTTTTCTTGATAAAAAAGAACCAAAAAATCAAGTCAGCCACGATGCTTCTTTGCGCACATGGCCTTTGCCCACGATCAGGTAAAACCTCGGGCTGTAAATATTTTGCCCCGCTGTCGCTCCCGCATGGCCCGCGCTTCAGCAAAAAATTACTATGCCCCT
>CBFGNU010000251.1:0-6213 GCA_965650195.1 uncultured Mucilaginibacter sp.
AGATGATGTAACAGTGGCCGAAATAGTTATTAATGAAAGTGGTGCACATGTAGACGGTAAAACATTGCCAAAAGATGTATTAAACGCTTTAGTTGAAAAAATTCAGAACCATATTAATACGGGCTTGTCGGCATAAATCAAATATCGCCGGTGTTCTGACGCCGGAATCACGAGTGATATTTGGACATTAACGGGCTTTAATATTATATCGTCTTGCAATTACCCTATCTAAAGAGAGTTTACCACCTCCTGAGAAGACGAGCGAGCCTGTTATTGCTATGTAAAGTATAAAATACTCAATGCCTTCGCCTTTTTGCGTACCATACCAATTCATAAAAAAACCATATTGAATGTGCGAGGTGATAACTATGCCTAATGCAACAATGGTAATAGCTGCTGCGGCCAACCGGGTTGCCAAACCGAGTAGTAAGGCCAAAGAACCAAAAAACTCTATCACTATAACTAATAGCGCTATTAACCAGGGCAAATGCATGTTATCTGTAAAAAAGTTCATGGTGCCGGTAAAGCCATATCCGCCAAATGTACCCAACACCTTTTGCGATCCGTGTACAAGCATAACTAAGCCGGCTGCCAGCCTTAGTACAAGGGGTGCATAATTGTCTTCAGTTTTAAATATCAGCTGTTTTTTAGTCAATGGTGTGTTCATCTTTGTATTAATTTATTAACACAAAGATGTTCTTAGGCCTAATGCCCCGCAATAACACAGGGTAAGTAATTACGTTACCCGAGGTTAACTTTTTAGGTTTGCCGTTTGCCTGCGTATACGGCTCAGGCTTTGGGGTGTAATACCTAAAAAAGAGGCTATTTGGTGGTTAGCCACCCGCTGTTCAATAAGCGGATAATTTTGCCTGAACTCTTCATAACGTTCCAGTGCGCTTTTTTCAAGCGTTGATTGCATCCGTTTATTAAAAGCGATGACCGCGTTGCGGTAAAGATCGCGGTAGTAAATATTCATTTTAGGCACCTTAAGGCAAAGTTCGTCTAATGCCGGTTTAGTTATTTGTAAAACCTCCGTTTCGGCAATACAATCAATATTGAATGATGTAGGGTTTTGCGTGTTGAAGCTATAAAGATCGCCTGTCCACCATCCCTCAGCACCGAAAGAAATAATGTGTTCCTGGCCTTTTTCATCCACGGTATAGGTGCGGGTTACCCCACTAATAATAAAAGTTTCGTACTTAACAACATCACCCTGCTGAACAATGTACTGTCCTTTTCTAAACTTTCGGTATTTGAACAGTTGTTGCAGTATAGCTTTTTCCTCGTCGTCAAGTACAACGCCCAGCTTATTTATGTTCTGATATAATATGTCCCACATTTACCCAAAAATAACATTATATGTTAATACGGGTACTGCGTCGGCAGGCCGTTAAAACAATTTTCACTTGAAAGCTATTTATTGCTTATATAAACACTAAACACATGAAAAAACATTTTTTAACAGCCGTTGGCTTTTGCCTGGCATTGGCTATGGCAGCCTGCAATGCCGCGGGCGACAAAACCGAAGAGGTAGATGCACGCGCAGATTCATCTAAAATGTCGGACACGGCTATGCAAACCATGCCGGCTGATACGGCCATGTACGAATCCGCAAGTGCAGACCTGAGCGGCACCAAAGCCGATACGATAGTTACAGGTACTGCAAAATTTACGCACAAGGGCGATAAAGTGGAAATGGTGCTCACCCTTAATGTTCCTAAAAAAGCAAACTCAACCGTAGCCGTTCATTTTCATGAACATGGCGATTGCGGCGATGCCGGTAAAGGAGCCCATGGACATTGGAACCCCACTAAGGAAGATCATGGCAAATGGGGTTCAGCTAAATATCATTCAGGCGATATAGGCAATATTAAACTGGATAAAGACGGAAAAGCGACTTTCACGGTTGAAACAGACCGCTGGACAATTGGCGGCCCTGAAAAAACCAACATTTTAAACCGCGCTATTATAGTACACTCAGGTGTTGATGACTATACCACCCAGCCTACAGGCAACTCGGGCAGCAGGATAGGATGCGGTGTAATCAATAAGATGTAACACACGCTTCCCGTATTCCTACAAACAAAAAACCCTTCGGCATTTGCCAAAGGGTTTTTTGTTACAGGTTGATACGTAATTATAAACTTGCTTGCATTCTTAAAGCCATCGGGAACCTGCGGATGTTTTTTGGCTGCTCAATTTGCTTTTTTCTGCTTGAACGGCTTTGCAGGCTATCGTTGCTAACTGTTGCTGCAGCAGTATAATTTAACTCGTAGTTTTCAATAGTTCCGGCAAGTTCTGCACGGGCCTCGTCGTTAACAGTTATGGTAGCGCCAACGGCATCTATTTTTAATTGGGCTACTGCCTGGTCGTTTAGCGTTATATCTATTCCTTTTGCTGAAAACGCGTTGCCGTATGATCTAACACTTGCATTGTCGCTGGCAGTGATTGCCTGTAGATCATTTACTGTAACAAGCACTACCAGTTTATCGGTTGCGTATGATGCGATGCGTAAAACACCGTCTTCGTTTTGAACAACTGCGTTGCCGCTGTAGTAATCATCGTATACTTTAACAGCATCGTAATCGCCGTTTACCAGGTATACGTCAACGTTGCCGCTGGCTTCTATTTTGTTGATGGCGCCTACTTTTGTTAATTCTACCGCGCCATCGTTTGCTTTGGCGTAAGAGATGTTCAATACTATTAATGCTACTAATGCGATAAGGATTGCGATTTTTGTTTTCATTTTCTTAATATTTTAATGGGTGAGTTTTTTTTAAATTATTTAAATACACCTCTATGACGTGCTGAAAAACAAAAAGTTAAGTTGGGCTTAGTGTGTAATAGACAATCTGCGGGGTTGTGTAGGCGAAAGGGCAGATTGTGTAGGCGAGGGGAGTGGTAGGCGGATATCAGAAAGCCGAATTTTTCACTTACTATTAGTTGTTTAAGAAAATTTGTAGTTTTAATTATAAATCAGATATCAGTATATGGGCGCAATAGAAATTGAGCTAAGCAAGAGAAAAACGATGTTATTGCTGCTGGGTGCAGTAGCGTTTGTAGCTATAGGGATTTTGTTTGTAACAAAGCCTGAAGGCTTTAATACGCCCATAACCAGAAGTAAAACTTTAACAGTTATGCTAGGCTTGTTAAGTATACTGTTTTTTGGTGCGTGTTTTATTTATGGCCTTATAAAGCTCTTTGATAAAAAGGCCGGTTTAATTATGGATGAAAACGGAATAACCGACAATTCTAATGCTACCAGTATAGGCTTTATTGCCTGGGAGGACATTTTATCTATCGACACTCGGCAAGTAGCATCCACACGGTTTTTGCTCATTACCATCAAGAATCCTGAAGAATATTTAGAACGCGCCACAGGATTAAAACGCAGGCTTTTAGAAGCTAATATGCGATACTACAGAACGCCTTTATCCATCACATCAACTTCATTAAAATATAACTTCGATGATCTGGAACAGCTTATAAGATTATGCTTTACAAAATATCGCCAGCCGTAGATAATGCGAAGCTGCCGTACTAAATCTGCACGCTCCCTTTTCGTATCAGCATTTCGCCATCCTTAGTTAATGTTTTCGGATAGATAACGGGTATAGGGCTTTGCCTGGTAAGCGAGGCATGACTTATTTCTATAATAACAATATCGCCTGGTTTAACCATCTTGAATAGCCTTGACACTTCATTCCCGTTAATATTCACCTGAAACTCGTCTTCTCCCGATTCAAGCATAAAGCCCATTAACTGGTTGTTATAAGACGAATAGATTGGGTCTTTAACTAAACCGGTTATGGTTTTACCGTTGTATTTTGCCTGAATGGCTTGCGTTTTTATAGCAAAAGCATTTAGAGGGGGAGGTTGGCCAACGTATATAATCACCATAAAAGGACTTAGATCCCGTCCTTCAATTTCATAATTCGGTGCGAAGGCGCTGTTAAACGTTTGCGTTTTAAACCCTGCAGGATCAAGCAGCAGGGCCTCTGCTTCTGTGTAGCTTTTCCCGTTTATATAAAAAAGATTGTCTAATTCTTTCTGCGCAACCCCTTGAAACAGCTTTCCATCCGGCGTTTTAATGGTAGTCATCAAAAATCCTCCGCTTGTTTTCGTTACTGTTTTGGTAAAAAATGGTTCTTTAACGGTCTGCGCCCCGGCGGTAAAAAAAGCTAAAGTGGCAATAGTAAAGAGCAAAAATAGCTTACCTCTCATTTTCTGATCTCGATTAAAGTACCAATCGGTACGTATTTAAACAAAGTATCCATTTGCGCATTGGTTAATGCAATGCAGCCGTTTGTCCAGTCTTTCCGCCCGGCACGTTGCGCGCTCGTACCATGGATCATCACATCGCCTCCCGGCATGGTTTTGCTATTTTTTGCTGTCGTGATATCTGATGAATCAGGATAAGTAATATGGAAATTCTTATAGTATTGTGCGGTCCACATTTTTAGATCGAGTGAATACTGTCCTTCAGGTGTCCGCCCGTCGTTAATACTGATTTTGTGCCCTACGGGGTTTTTACCCAGATTTACAGGAAATTCAAACATTGTTTTTCCGCCGCGCTGGATATATAACCTGCGCGTGCTTTTAATCACCAGAACTTTCTCTGCCCGTGATAGGCGGTGATTAATGTTGTTGAGCCTTGATGCACTATCCAACCGGTTACGATAAAGATGAATATAGGCTAAAATGCTATCGGGATATTTCTTAAGATATGATCTGCCCTTTATGGTTTCAAGGTAGTGTTCTCCCTTCCATAACAACGGAAAATAACGTGCATAATTAACCGGTGATCCATTTGGCAAGTAAACTATCAACGATGTATCAGCCTTTGAAGCATTTGTGACTTTTTGCCTGGTCAATTGCTGCGCCGAAGCCCCTAAGTGAAATATTACAGTAATAATGAATAAGGTTTTATGCAGCTTCATATCAGCCAGTATGTTATACATGCTGTAAATATATTATAAATATATCCAATTACTAAACATTTAGTTTAAAATAAAAATGGGACAAATATCTTTAAGATCTCTGTCCCTTTAGCGCATAGTTGCGATTAGGCTCTGTTAATTTAATGCGTTAAACACCCATATTTCCTGTCTTAACCTCGCCGGCCCGCTTATAATTGGCAATAATAACACCCTTGCCTGTTATAAAGCTGTCTGTCAGTTCAAAAGATGCCGGTAGTACGCTATCAGCAAACAGTTTTTTCCCCTTACCCAATAGCACCGGGTGTATCATCAACCATAGTTCATCTACAAGGTCATGCTCAAGTAGCAGGTGCACCAGTTTGCTGCTGCCCCATATTTTTATATCGGCCCCTTCAGATCTCTTTAAATTTTCAATATCCGCCAGGCTATTTAAAACTGATGAGTTGTTCCAACCGGTAACAATGGGGTCAGTATTATTTAGTGTATTAGATAGTACATATTTAGGTACTTCGTTAACACCCGGCCAATATTCGGCATGTTTGGGCCAGTAGTTTGCGAAAATATCAAATGTCTTTCTGCCCAGCAGCAGGTCAGCAGGCTCCAATAGTTTTTGCATAAATTCGCCTGATGTTTCGTCATCAAATGGCGCGCTCCAGCCACCATACTTAAAATCTTCTGATGGATCTTCCTCAGGTCCTCCCGGTGCTTGCATTACTCCGTCTAACGAAATGAATGATAGAACAATAATTTTTCTCATGATAGTTTTCTCCTTTTTATAATTTATATTATCTCTGTTTGTTTGATACAAATTTCAAAGAAAACACAATGCGGAAGCGGGTGTATATGCGACTAACTATAGGGTAGTGTGCGACCGAAAGAGAACTAAAAGCAAAAAAGCCCTAAGCAAATTGCTTAAGGCTTTTTGTGACCTGGGAGAGGATCGAACTCTCGACCCACTGATTAAGAGTCAGTTGCTCTACCGGCTGAGCTACCAAGTCGCACTAAGGAGGGCAAATATACACATAAAAGGTATTTTTGCTAACCCCTGAATATTATTCAGCCACAAAAGCGTTAACCGAGTAAACTAACAGGAAATCAGCCTGCGTATAGTCAGGATACAGCTCCTGCATTTTTTGCATGGCTTCTTCGCGGCTTTTTGCTGTTGCTACGGTAGCTTCAAAATCAGTAATGTATTTTAGTTGTTGTTCAAATACTGTAATGTCAGCAGGCTTTCCGTGGCCGGGATAAATGGTTAAGTCTTTTTCCAGAACAT
>CBFGNU010000252.1:0-6124 GCA_965650195.1 uncultured Mucilaginibacter sp.
GATACGGATCATACGAAGTAGGGTTGGGGATGGATATCTATTTTGAATTTTTCAAGCTATCTCCCGAGATAAAAATATCCAACTCGTTTGGTAATCTGCTGCTGCGCGAGAACAATGCTTTTGCTGCGCCTATTAATGGCCTGGGTTTGCATACCGTAATGTTTAGCTTGCATTTCGAGTAAAATTGCGGCTAATATATTAGAAATGCTATCATTGACCATTCGGTGGCTATGTATTCTATTCCGCTGGAACAAGGCTTTAAATGATACTACCTTCATCCTATGCCCGGTGACAATACCGACCATAGGCTGTATTCCGTTAATTAGCTACTAAATATTGCTAATTCTTATCTAAAAAGCATAATTTCGTGGCACATAAACTGTTTACTTTATGGCAAAAATCGCATTAATTACAGGTGCAACAGCGGGCATAGGCGAGGCCTGTGCTAATTTATTCGCCCGCGAAAAGTATGATCTGATACTTACAGGGCGCCGTTTAGACCGTCTGGAAAAGCTGGCAGCCAAACTCCATAAAAAATACAATGTTGAAGTTGCCATAGGGAACTTTGACATCCGCGACCGCGACGCGGTGGTAGAAAACCTGGAAAAATTGCCGGCTAAATGGAAAAAGGTAAACGTATTGATAAACAATGCCGGGCTTAGCCAGGGACTTGATCCGATACAAAATGGTAGCTTTGACGATTGGGACACCATGATAGATACTAATGTTAAAGGTTTGTTGTATGTAAGCAAGGTGGTGTCAAACTGGATGATAAAAAATGGTGCAGGCCATATCATCAACCTGGGCTCAATTGCCGGGAAGGAAGTTTACCTCAACGGGAATGTTTATTGCGCAAGTAAGTTTGCAGTTGATGCGCTAACCAAAGGTATGCGCCTTGATTTAGTACAGCATGGCATAAAGGTAACCTCCGTTCAGCCGGGTGCTGTTGAAACAGAATTCTCTGAGGTGCGTTTTAAAGGCGATAAAGAGCGGGCGGGTAAAACATACGAAGGTTGGGAGCCGCTTCAGGCAGAAGATATAGCAGAAACAATATTGTTTGTGGCTTCGCGGCCTAAACACGTTAATATTAATGATATTGTAATTATGCCTACGGCGCAAGCCAACGCCACAACAATATTAAAGGGTGGCAAAATAGGCGGTAGATAGTACTTCAATGTGCAGATGTGTAAATGTGCAGATAAGCAATGGATAAATAAATTCGAAATAGAAAAGTAAATCCGAAATTGAACATCCGAAATCCGAAATAAGAATAATTCGAAATAAAAATGTCATTAACAACAAAAATTGATCAGGATATAAAGCTGGCTATGCTGGCTAAACAAGCCGACAGGCTGCAGGCGTTAAGGTCCATTAAATCTGCCTTATTATTAGCTAAAACAGAAAAAGGCGCTGCTGAGGAAGTTAGCGAAGAGGGCGAGGTTAAAGTATTGCAAAAACTGGCTAAGCAACGCAAGGAATCTGCCGAGATATACAAAACCCAAAACCGCGATGATCTTTACCAGATAGAGATTGGCGAGTTGAAAGTGATTGAAGAATACCTTCCGCAGCAAATGAGCCGCTTTGAAATTGAAGGCTATCTGCAGGAATTAATAGGCAGAATAGGCGCCACATCCATACAGGATATGGGCCGCGTAATGGGTATGGCCAATAAAGAATTGGCAGGACAGGCTGATGGCAAAACCATATCAGAAGTGGTAAAACAGTTATTGGGATAGCGGCAACGGAAATATAATTTAATTTTAAAAGGTTAAACAGGTAATATACCAGTATAAATATTTGCTTATACTTGCTTCGTTCAACCACCATTAGTTGTTTGGGCATTTTTATAACGTTCACAAAATACATTTATGAAATTCGTGCTTAAAGAAGGCCATGGTTTTACTTACATTGACGAAGGCGAGGGACAGGTACTGTTGCTATTGCACGGGTTAATGGGCGGTTTAAGCAATTGGGAAATTGTTATAGCAGAGTTTAGTAAAAAATACCGGGTAATATTACCCATACTGCCTATTTATGACTTCCCGGTTTTAACCACGGGCGTAAGAACGCTTTCAAAATTTGTACACAAGTTTATTAAGTACAAAAAGCTGGAAGATGTAGTGCTGTTGGGTAATTCGTTAGGTGGCCATGTGGGTTTGGTGTATGCTTTGGCCCACCCGGCTAAATTAAAAGCCATGGTGCTTACCGGTAGTTCGGGTTTATACGAGAACGCTTTTGGCGGAACTTTTCCGCGCAGAGAGAGTTATGATTTTGTAAAAGAGAAGTGTGAATACACTTTTTATGACCCGGCCGTTGCTACGCCCGAATTAATTGCCGAAGTTTATAAAACCGTAAACGACCGCCATGCCGTAATTAGGTTGCTGGCTATGGCTAAGTCGGCCATAAGGCACAATATGAAAGCCGATCTGCATAAAATACGTATGCCGGTATCGCTGATATGGGGACGGAATGATAAAATTACTCCGCCGGAAGTAGCCGAAGAGTTTAATCAGCTATTGCCCGATTCGGAATTACAATGGATAGACAAGTGTGGCCATGCACCCATGATGGAGCATCCGCATGAATTTAACCGTCTGCTTAAGAATTTTTTAGACGGACGGAATATTTAAACTAAGATTATGTTTGCAGCCGAACTGATCAATGACGATATAATCCCACTTCATACCTCTGATAGTGTTCAGAAGGCTATGGAGCGTATGACGGAATTTCACGTAAGGCACTTGCCTGTTGTAAATGAACAGCAATTTTTAGGTTTGGTGGCTGAGCCGGATCTGATAGCTGAACCCGACACCCAAACAGCTATTGGCGCTATTGCCCTGTCGCTGGTTAATCCTTACGTACGCGAAGATCAACACATATACGATGTTATACGCTTGTTTTATGAGCAGCAGTTAACCATTGTACCGGTGTTGGATATCAAAAAAAATTACCTGGGTTGTATATCAATAAATGCAATGAATACCTGGTTTGCCCGGATAACTTCGGTTACTGATCCCGGCGGCATTATTGTATTGGAGATAAGCAATAAAAATAACTCGCTGGCGCACATGTCGCAGATAGTAGAGTCGGATAACGCGCAGATCTTAAGTTCGTATGTGCGTTCTTTCCCTGATTCAACAAAGCTGGAGGTGACTCTTAAAGTAAATAAGCAGGATATTTCAAGCATTATAGCCACCTTTTTAAGGTACGGATACGAAATTAAAGCCACCTTTAACCATAATGAACACCGCGACAGCGCGATGGATCGTTACGACGCGTTGATGAATTATCTTAATTTGTAGATGGTTCATAGTTCATGGATCATAGTTCATAGTAATAAATGTTTATAGTTGATGCATCATACCATCAACCTGACCACAATGGAACCATGAACTATCAACTATGAACCATGAACTATCAACTGTGATCCATGAACTAAAAATAAACTACGCATGAAAATCGCTATATACGGCCGCCAGTTTAATGATGCGGCAGTATTTCCTTACATACAGCAGGTGTTTGACAATTTGTTGCAGCACAATGTTGACATATATGTTCATCATCAGCTTAACAAACACCTGGAAGGAAAAATAAGCACCGTTGCTTATAACATTCTTAAAGAAAGCGACCCCATAAAGGATTTTATTGATGTGTTTTTAACCTTGGGTGGTGACGGTACGCTGCTGGATATGGTTAACCTGATAGGAAACTCGGGCGTACCTGTAATGGGTATAAACTTCGGCAGGCTTGGTTTTTTAGCAAGCGTAAACAAAAATGAGATCGCTTCAGCCATTCAGGCTGTGGTAAATAAAAATTTTACGCTGGATAGCCGGGCGCTTTTGAGTATAGATTCTGAGCAAAATATTTTTGGCGACAGTAACTTCGCGCTTAATGATGTTACCATCCACAAGCGCGATGATTCGGCGATGATAACCACCCATATGTTTTTGGATGGTGAATTTCTAAACTCCTATTGGGGAGATGGTATTATCATAGCAACACCGACCGGATCAACCGCTTATTCATTAAGCTGCGGCGGGCCTGTTATGTTCCCGGCATCAAATACGGTAATAGTTACACCGGTATCGCCGCACAATTTAAATGTACGGCCCATTGTACTGCCGGATACCAGCAGACTATCATTTGAGGTGGAGTGCCGCAGCTCAAACTACCTATTATCGTGCGATTCGCGCACTGCGGTGATTGATAGTACCATCCGTTTTGACGTGCATAAGGCCGATTTTGAGATGAAGCTTATCCGTTTAAGCAATGAAAGCTACTTATCAACGTTAAGAAACAAATTATTGTGGGGATTGGATACCCGCAATTACTAAATCTGTTGAATGCCGAAAATTTTAGCCGGTTTGCTTCTAACTTTCATTTGTGGCAGCGCTTTGGCGCAAAGCTGGGAAGTTGGCGCACGCATGGGCGGGGCCGGTTACATGGGCGATTTGAATACCAACAACCCGATAAAAGTATCAGGTATTTCTGCGGGAGGCTTTGTTAAGTATAACTTTAATCCATATTTGTCGGCCAGGTTAGGGTACACATTTGGCAATATTAATGCTGCCGACAGCCTATCTTCAAATCAGCAATTTAAAGATCGTAATCTTAGCTTTTCAACTAATCTGCACGAAGTAAGCCTTACCGGCGAGTTTAATTTTTTTGATTATGTGCCTTCTATCAGTAAAAACATGTTCACCCCCTTTGTTTTTGCAGGTATAGCAATGGTTAATTATAATCCAACAGCTATTTACGCTGATGCAAGATACAGCCTTAGACCGCTTATGACAGAGGGGCAGGGTACTCCTTACGGAAAAACTGCAATAGCGGTACCTTACGGTGCGGGTATTAAATACAATTTTTCGGGCAGGTTAAATCTGATAGCCGATATTGGATACCGCCATACACGTACCGATTATTTGGATGATGTTAGCGGCAACTATCCAAAGGTACCTTTAACGGATAATTTAGCGCGGGCGTTATCAGACCGATCTGGAGAGCGTACGGGTGTTTATATAGGTGCACCAGGCACACAAAGGGGCGACCAACGACGCTTTGATACTTACTTTTTTGTGGGGCTTTCATTGTCATATACCTTTATTACCTCAAAATGCTACTATTAGCATTTATATGTAAGTCATTGTTTTATGTTCAAAAACCAAAAATTTGACGGCATTTGTAACGGTAATTGCAATTAACTTTTCTTTTAAGCCTGTATACTAAAAAAGTACAAAGGAAGTTTTACCTTTGTCACCTGAAAAAAATGAAAAGTGTTATCGCGATAAAGTGATCGGACGACCGAATAGAGATGAGATATAAGGACCAGATTGATTTGTTAAGACTGCCCAAGCACATAGCCATTATAATGGACGGCAACGGGCGCTGGGCGAAAGAGAAAGGCAAATTAAGGGTATTTGGGCACCATAACGGTGTGGTTTCTGTACGCGATGTTGTAGAAGGAGCTGTTGAAGTTGGCGTGAAGTACCTTACTTTATATACCTTCTCTACCGAAAACTGGAACAGACCGAAATTTGAAGTGGCCGCTATAATGGAACTTATGGTTAATACTATCCATAAAGAGATAAAAACCTTTATGGATAATAACATACGGCTAAATGCCATTGGCGACCTGCAAAAACTTCCTGGTAAATGTTATAAGGAATTGACCAACGCTATGAATACCACGGCGGCAAACACCGGCCTGGTACTTACATTGGCGCTAAGCTATAGCTCTAGGAATGAAATTTTGCAAGCCGCGAAAAATATAGCCGCGAAGGTTAAGGATGGCAGTTTAAACGAAGCTGACATAGATGAAAGCGTATTTGCGGATAATTTGTATACGCACAACATGCCCGATCCGGAGCTGCTGATCAGAACCAGCGGCGAATACAGGATAAGCAACTACCTACTTTGGCAGATAGCTTATGCAGAATTGTATTTTACGCCGAAATTGTGGCCGGATTTCAGGCGGGAAGACCTCTTTGAGGCGATACTTGACTACCAGAAACGCGAACGGCGTTTTGGCTTAACCAGCGAGCAGATCAACTAAATTTTCTCGTTTAACAAATTTTAACAACTGTATAAATTATTTTTAGCCCACTAAAATATTCGGATGAATAAA
>CBFGNU010000253.1:0-6079 GCA_965650195.1 uncultured Mucilaginibacter sp.
GTATCTCAGCCGATCCGCGTGTACCTAATTCGCCTCGTGTAAGGTCAACAATGCCCACTTTCTTTCCATCGGCAATATGTTTAAGCACAGTGCCGGCACAACCTAATTCAGCATCATCAGGGTGAACAGAGAGCACCAGTATATCTAATTTAAGCATAAAATTAAATTTCGTTTACCAGGCGGCCTATTTTCTTCCTGATCTTTGATGAGGTAGGCTTGGTAAAGGGATAAAAAAAATCAGTAACAACGCCCAGGCGGTTAACCAAAAACTTATGAAAGTTCCAGCGGGGTACTGATGACAGTATGCCATTTTGCTTTTTATCTGCAAAAAACTTATAAAGGGGGTGGGCATACGGCCCCCTTACTCTTATCTTATCAAAAAAGTGAAAATTGGAGCTGTAGCTTTCGCAAAACTGGATGATCCCGGCACCTTCGAGAGGCTCTTGTCCGCCAAAATCATTAGATGGAAAAGCCAATATTTCAAAATCCAAACCGGCAAATTCATTTTTAAGCTCAACAAGTTCTTTCATTTGTGGCGTAAAACCGCATTGTGAAGCGGTGTTAACTATTAGAAGCACTTTGTTTTTATATGCGCTCAAACTCTCTTCCAGTCCGTTTAACATGGGTACGTTAAACCTGTAGATGTTATTATCAGTCATTAATTAATATTTATACGAATCGTATCCTGCCTGCTGCAGTATATACTCAATATCGCGCTGTTCGTCCCTGTCGTATTCTTCTTTAAGGTTATGTCCAAATATTCGCGCTGCCGATTGCAATAGAAACGCGTTAAAGCCTCCTTTAAGTTCTTTAACGAGCGTGTATGTAGTATTATTGGTTTCCCGGTCAATTAATTTTATCAAGATCTCGCCTTGGGTGACGGTAAGATTCTCGATCTCTTTCTTAAACATGTCCTTTATTTGCGTTTCGCACGCCTTTATCAAAGTCTTTTGCTTTTTCTTATCGCCCGTCAAAGCCAGGTCCCGCTCTAATTGCCTGTATCTTTCTCCTGCGAAATGGGCGTACGGAATAACTTTATAAACGTTGTATCTTAAACGGCGGTAAGCGTCTCTGTCAGCTTGTGTTCTAAAAATCCGTAAGTCCGTTATATTAACCTCAGGAGCCACCAACCATGGGATTCGTTCGCCTTCGTATTCAACAGAGTAAGTCTTAATGGTGTCATTTTTGCCCAATGCCGGGTATGGCACAGCCTGTTGCGCTTTTACAGCACAGCTAAGGCAACAGCAAACTAGTATAACACCGATAAATTTCATAATTTTACCTACCTGCAAAAATAAAGCAATTTTTTTTTGTATTTTATAAATTACGGTAAATAAAATGTTTATTGCAAGCCTATGATGATGTAAGTTCAATAATCGGATATGAAAGAGTTAGTGATAGATATTGAAGCGGAAAAAACCGAGATATTGAAAAGGTATCGCGCTTTGCTGCGTGCGAGTAAATCAACTTTGCAAAAAGGTGATAAACGCATGATACGCAAAGCGTTTGATATGGCCTTAGAGAGCCATAAAGATATGCGCCGTAAATCCGGCGAACCATATATTTACCACCCCATTGCAGTGGCGCAAATAGCCGCTGAAGAAATTGGTTTGGGCACTACATCAATAGTGTGCGCGCTGTTGCATGATGTAGTTGAAGACACAGATATAACACTTGAGGAAATAGAGAACGAGTTTGGTAAAAAGGTAGCCAAAATTATTGACGGCCTTACCAAAATATCCGGTGTTTTTGATACCAATAGTTCTCTACAGGCCGAGAATTTCCGTAAAATGCTGCTTACCCTGGCAGATGATGTGCGGGTGATATTGATTAAACTGGCAGACAGGCTACATAACATGCGCACAATGGAGTTTATGCCGCGCGATAAGCAGCTTAAACTATCATCAGAAACAATATATCTGTATGCTCCGCTTGCCCACCGTTTGGGTTTATATGCAATAAAGTCTGAATTAGAAGACCTCTCCATGAAATATATGGAGCGCGAAACCTACCAGTTCATCAAAAATAAACTGAACGAGAAAAAAGCGGAACGGGAGCGTTTTATACGCGACTTTATTGATCCGGTGCAGAAAACACTTGAAGGGCAAGGCTTACAGGCCGATCTGTTCGGCCGGCCAAAATCCATCCATTCTATATGGAACAAAATGAAGAAAAAGGCAGTGCCTTTTGAGGAAGTTTATGATCTTTTTGCTATTCGGGTAATATTAGACAGCACCCCTGAAAACGAAAAGGCTGATTGCTGGAAAGCATATTCTATCGTTACGGATCTTTACCGGCCCAATCCTGACAGGCTGCGCGACTGGATATCGTCGCCCAAGGCAAATGGTTACGAATCATTACATACCACGGTAATGGGCCCCCGCGGGCAGTGGGTTGAGGTGCAGATACGCACCAAACGAATGAATGAAATTGCCGAAAAAGGCTTTGCAGCGCACTGGAAGTACAAAGAAGCATCAACAGATAGCGGGCTTGACCAATGGGTAAGCAAGGTGCGCGAGATGTTGAAAAACCCTGACGCTAATGCGCTGGAGTTTTTGGATGATTTTAAAATGAATCTCTTCTCTGACGAGATCTTCATTTTTACGCCAAAAGGAGCACTTATACAATTGCCTTTAAATGCTACCGCGCTTGATTTTGCTTTTGAGATACACACCGATGTTGGCGCCAGTTGTATAGGCGCTAAAGTAAACCACAAATTGGTACCGCTTAGCTATAAGCTGCAAAACGGCGATCAGGTAGAGATCATCACATCAAGCAAGCAGGTACCCAAAGAGGACTGGCTGAACTTTGTGGTGACAGCCAAGGCAAAATCGAAGATAAAATCGGCCTTAAAGGAAGAAAAACGCAAGGTAGCCGAAGATGGCAAAGAGATTTTGGAGCGTAAGATGAAGTCGCTCAAGATCACTTACAATTCAGAAAATCTGCACAAGCTAAGCTTCTATTTTAAACTACAATCTACACAGGACCTGTTCTTTAACGTAGCAAAAGGCTTGATTGACATCAAAGATCTGCGGGAATACCAGCTATCGGAAAAAGTAATCGAGAACAAGCCGCAGGACAAGATAGAAGCCGAACAGGTACATACGCTGCTCAAAAATATCAAAACCAAAGACAGCGACATGTTGCTTATTGGCGAGGATATGCAAAAGATAGACTATAAACTGGCGGCCTGCTGTAATCCTATCCCGGGCGATGATGTTTTTGGATTTATCACCGTAAGCGATGGCATAAAAATACACCGCACTAACTGCCCTAACGCAGCCAAACTAATGGCAAATTATGGCTATCGCATTGTTAAGGCCAAGTGGACCAACCAGCAGGAGCTGGCATTTTTAACAGGTTTGCGCATTACCGGTATTGACGATGTTGGGCTGATCAACAAAATAACTACCGTAATATCAAATGACTTTAAGGTGAACATGCGTTCTATTACTGTTGACAGCGATAATGGTATATTTGAAGGCTCTATTATGGTGTATGTTAATGATACCGAGCATTTAGATAACCTGATTAAGAAACTGAAAATGGTAAGCGGAGTAAACACCGTGAGCCGTTTTGATACTGCTATTGAGAAAGCTTCCTGATAGTTGATTGTTGAGTGGTTGATTGGGTGACTAGTTGATATATGAAATAACTTAATCAACTCAATAAACCTAATCGACCAATCAACAATAATTAATAACTTTGATCTTTAATAAAACACTATGCCCCAACCAGAAACCATAGCAATGGTAAAAAAGATTTTCGAGGCTTACCTTGAAAATAAAAGTTTGCGCAAAACGCCCGAACGCTTTGCTATTTTGGAAGAGATCTATTCGCGCAGCGATCACTTTGATGTGGAATCACTATATATCCACATGAAAAACAAAAAATACCGCGTTAGTCGCGCTACGGTATATAATACGTTGGAGCTGTTGGTATCGTGCGATCTGGTTACCAAGCACCAGTTTGGTAAAAATATGGCCCAGTTTGAAAAATCATACGGCTACCGCCAGCATGACCATATAATTTGCATTGACTGTGGCAAGGTTGTTGAGTTTTGCGATCCACGCATTCAGCAGATCCAGAGTATGATGGGCGAGTTGCTTAAATTTGAGATCAAACACCACTCTTTAAATCTTTATGGAAATTGTGTAAAACTAAGAGAAGGTTTCTGTGACAGAAAAAATTAACTTTGCGACCTTTGATATAACACTATAATTTCATAATGGCTGTTGACGTATTATTAGGCCTCCAATGGGGCGACGAAGGTAAAGGAAAGATTGTTGACGTATTAAGTGCAGGTTACGACCTGATAGCCCGTTTTCAGGGCGGCCCAAATGCAGGGCATACTTTAGAGTTTGATGGTAAAAAGTTTGTGCTAAATACTATTCCTTCGGGAATATTTTTCGCGAATACCCTTAACCTTATTGGTAATGGTGTTGTGATAGACCCCATAACCTTAAAAAAGGAATTAGATAAATTAAAAGATGCCGGCCATGACCTGCTTGCCAAGAAAAATCTGGTAATAGCAAAAAAGGCTCACCTTATATTGCCAACTCACCAATTGCTTGATGCCGCTAATGAAAAGCGCATGGGCGACGGCAAGATAGGTTCTACACTAAAAGGCATAGGCCCTACCTACATGGATAAAACCGGTAGAAACGGTTTACGCATAGGCGACATTACTCTGCCCGACTTTAAGGAACGCTACCAAAAGCTGGTTGATAAACACACCTCAATGCTGCAGGCGTTATATGGCGATGTTGCTGATTTCAGCGAACGCGAGCAGGCGTTTTTTGAGGCCGTTGAGCTTATAAAACAGTTCCCGCTGGTTGACTCTGAGCATTTGGTTAACAACTATATTAAAGAAGGTAAAAAGGTATTGGCAGAGGGCGCACAAGGCGCTATGCTGGATATTGACTTTGGTTCGTACCCGTTTGTAACCTCATCCAACACAACTACTGCAGGTGCTTGCACCGGCTTAGGCATAGCGCCATCAACCATTGGCGATGTGATTGGCATTTTTAAAGCTTATTGCACACGCGTAGGCGGTGGCCCCTTCCCTACTGAATTGAATGATGAAACCGGCGAAGAACTACGTCGCATTGGGCACGAATTTGGCGCAACAACGGGCAGACCACGCCGTACCGGCTGGATAGATCTTCCCGCTTTAAAATATGCTATTATGCTGAATGGCGTTACTCAAATGGTAATGACAAAAGCTGATGTATTAAGCGGTTTTGATAAAATATACGCCTGTACTCATTATAACTACTTAGGCGAGAAAATAGACTATATGCCTTACGATATCTGTTCTGTTGATGCTGAACCTGTGTTGCAGGAAATTGACGGCTGGAACGAAGACCTTACAGGGATAACAGAATTATCAGAGATACCCGCAAGGTTACAATCCTACATTGATTTCCTGGAAAAAGAACTAGGTGTACCTATTAAATACCTTTCGGTAGGACCCGACAGGAAACAGACTTTAGTATTGCACTAAAACAAATGCCCCGGCTACCGGGGCATTTTTGTTTTAGATACCTATTTTTACGCAGTGATAATACAACTACCAGATACCGGAATTTTCAAGCAGAAGGCCTTACAATGGGCTGCTACGTTTGATGCAGTCTGTTATCTGGACTCCAACGATTTTAACGACCCTTACTCAAAGTTTGACACACTAATAGCCATTGGTATTAAGGATCAGCTTACCGCTAATGCCGGCTCGGCATTTAATGAGTTGGCAGCATTCCGAAAAAAGCACCAAGGTTGGATAAGCGGATTTTTAAGTTACGATCTTAAGAATGAAGTAGAGGATCTTACCTCGTCCAATGCTGACCATCTTCAGTTTCCTGATCTGCATTTCTTTGCTCCCCTGCATCTTATCATTATCCGTGGTGACGAGGCTGAGGTCATTTCAGAGGACGCTGAACAAATATTACAAGTCATAGATGATATTCAAGCTGAAGTTAACCCAATCGTACCAGTAGCGCTTAAACAACGTTTTAGCAGGGAGCAATATCTAAGTGCTGCCGGAAAGATAAAAGAACATATTGCCCGCGGCGATATCTAT
>CBFGNU010000254.1:0-6056 GCA_965650195.1 uncultured Mucilaginibacter sp.
ATCAGTAAAAACATGAACGTAATATTGGCATGCTGGGAATCCAAATCGCTGGCTGATGGCAAAGTAGATAACATGACAGAATTTTGGCTGATGTGGAAAGCAGTGGTTGCCCGGTACGGCAGCAACCCTCATGTCTACTTTGAGATATTTAACGAACCACATGGCTACTCGCTAACCGATTGGACTGCCATTTGCGCCCAATGGCTCAGCAATTACCCAACAGTGCCGCAGGGGCATATATTAATAGGCGGCACAT
This sequence comes from uncultured Mucilaginibacter sp., assembly GCA_965650195.1. Lineage (GTDB taxonomy): Bacteria > Bacteroidota > Bacteroidia > Sphingobacteriales > Sphingobacteriaceae > Mucilaginibacter. The sequence goes on from CBFGNU010000254.1 coordinate 257, forward strand.
CCTACTCACAAGATATTAAAGGTGTAGGGGCCGATAGCCGCTTTACTAATTGCCTGTTATCTATACATGATTACGCTTTTTTTAGTGATGGAAGTAATACTACTGCCGCCCAATGGGAAAGTCGTTTTAAAAGCAATATTGGTAATTACGGCAACCGTGCGGTTTTAACCGAATTTGGTATCCCAATGACGGGAGGCAAAAATTACACTGGCGCAATAGGTGCCGACCCGGAAATAGCCTACATGCAAGGCCTTACTAATGTGGCGCGCAGCTACGGTATGGGCAGTGTTTACTGGCCCGGCATACGTACCGGCGATACTTACGCTATACAACAGCTCAGCGGCAGCGGCAGTGGTATTACGGTATCAACCAGTAACGCGTCAGGCTTAAGTCGTATTCGGTATGGATGGGGTTTGGGTGTAGGTGGTACAGATACTTTTTATCCAAATGCCTACTACCGCTTAATAAACCTAAACAGCGGCCAAGCATTAGATGTGAATGGCGAATCAACAGCTAACGGTGCCGATGTTATACAATGGCCCCAAAATGGTGGCAATAACCAGCAATGGATAGTTACCGATAACGGAGGCGGTTATTATAAAATAATAAACCGTAACAGCGGGCTTGTGCTGGATGTGAATGGCGGTTCTACCACTAACGGGGCAGGCATTATACAAATGCCATGGAATGGCGGCAACAACCAGCAATGGCAGCTTACCCCGGTTACCACCGGAATTTTCAAAGCTATTAATCGCAAAAGTAGTTTAGCCCTGGATGTAAATGGCGCGTCAACAGCCAATGGTGCCGGTATTATACAATGGCCGTCGAATGGTGCCAATAACCAGCAATGGACGATAGTTCAGCAATAAAATTAAACTGTAGCCAATTACACAGTGTAATACTGTGTTATTATTTTTTAACATGATAATCATACATAACCATATTAAAAAAGCTGTTCCTGCTGTGTTGTTAATGCTATACTGCATTATTGCAAGGGCGCAGGACAACCCAGTTTCGGTAAATATCGACCTGTCAAAAAAATATCAGCATATCAACAATTTCGGCGCGTCAGATGCCTGGTCATGCCAGTTCATTGGCAATTGGCCCGACGAGAAGAAAAATAAAATTGCCGATATGCTTTTCAGTGCTGATACACTTGCCGATGGCTCACCCAAAGGCATTGCTTTATCATTATGGCGGTTTAATATCGGTGCCGGCAGCGCACAGCAAGGCCCACAAAGTGGCATTAAAGACGAATGGCGCCGGGCAGAATCATTTTTAAATGCTGACGGCACTTATAACTGGCAAAAACAAGCTGGACAGGTATGGTTTTTAAAGGCTGCTAAGATGCGTGGTGTTAATCAGTTCTTGGGCTTTGTTAACAGTCCGCCAATACAATTTACCATTAACGGCAAGGCTTTTGCAAACGCGGGCAAAACAAACATTTCTCCCGACCGCTATAACGCTTTTGCCGAATATCTTTCAAGAGTTGTAAAGGGGGTAGAGCAGACGAGCGGGGTTAAGTTAAATTACATTAGTCCGGTAAACGAGCCCCAATGGGATTGGAGTGATGGTGGACAGGAAGGCAGCCCCTATATTAATTCAGAAATAGCGGGAATAGTGAAGGCGGTTAACAAGATTTTCATAAAAAATAAAATAGAGGCAAAGCTGATGGTATCAGAAGCCGGAAGTATTAATTATTTGCTTGCCGCCAATGATAAACCGGACAAGGATAATCAACTGAATGATTTTTTCAACCCTGTATCCACCAATTATATCGGTGATCTGCCGGGTGTGAGTAAAACTATTGCCGGGCACAGCTATTTTACTACTTCTCCAAAGGCATTGGCAATAAAAACACGTACAAGTTTGGCCGATAGCGCTGCCGCCCGTAGGATAGATTTCTGGCAGTCTGAATACTGCATTTTAGGCGATAACGCCGGCGAGATAGATGGCAAAGAACGCGATCTGGGCATTGACGCGGCACTGTACGTGGCAAGTGTTATCCATACCGATCTGACTGTGGCCAATGCATCGGCCTGGCACTGGTGGACCGCCATATCTGCCTATAATTATAAAGACGGACTTATCTATGTAGACAAAAACATAACAGACGGCAATTACTACGATAGCAAAATGCTTTGGGCCTTGGGTAATTATAGCAGGTTTATAAGGCCCGGTGCTGTAAGAGTTGACGTTAAAGTAGGCGAAAACGCCGCTTTGAATAATCCGTTATTGGTTTCGGCATTTAAAAATGGCAGGAGCTTGGTAACGGTTTTCGTCAATCAAAATGCTAATGATGTATCTATTAACTTAAATGTCAATGGTAATATTGATCTGGTAAAGACCTATACAACATCGCAAACTAATAACCTTAAAGCAAGCAGCATTGGTTCTGTTAAAAATAAAAATTTTATCATCCCGTCCCGTTCTGTAGTCACTTTAACAGGCGTTATTAAATAATGAACATCAAATAATACATCAATTTAGCCAAATAATCGGGCTCAACCATTCAGTAACACAATACCAATTATATTATACTTTTTTCAACCATGACTCCTAAAAAAATTATAACGCTTTTGGCTATCCTTCTATCGCAATTTAGCCTTAAAGCCCAACAGCATACATTTACCTTGAGCGATTCGGCCTTTGTGCTGGATGGTAAACCTTTTCAGATGATATCAGGCGAAATGCATTATCCGCGTGTGCCGCGCGAGGCCTGGCGCCCCCGGATGAAGATGGCCAAAGCCATGGGGCTGAATACGATTGGTACTTATGTATTTTGGAACCTGCACGAGCCGCAAAAGGGAAAATTTGATTTCAGCGGGAATAATGATGTGGCCGCTTTTGTTAAGATAGCCCGCGAAGAAGGTTTATGGGTGATATTGCGCCCAAGCCCATACGTATGCGCCGAATGGGAGTTTGGTGGCTATCCTTATTGGTTGCAAAATGAAAAAGGCTTAGTAGTACGCAGTAAGGAAGCTCAATATTTAAAAGAATATGAAAACTATATTAAAGAAGTAGGTAAACAATTGGCCCCGTTGCAAATAAACCATGGTGGTAATATTCTGATGGTTCAAATTGAGAACGAATACGGTTCTTATGGTAGCGATAAGGAGTACCTGGCCATTAACGAGCGCTTGTTTAAAGAGGCTGGTTTTGACGGCTTATTATATACTTGCGATCCGGCTAAGGATGTGGCTAAAGGGCATCTGCCCGGTTTATTGCCCGCTGCAAATGGTATTGACGACCCTGCTAAAGTAAAAAAGCTGATCAGGGATAATCACGACGGCAAAGGGCCATTTTATATAGCGGAATGGTATCCGGCATGGTTTGATTGGTGGGGAACGCAACACCATACGGTACCTGCCGAGAATTACACTACCAAGCTTGACAGTGTACTTTCAGCCGGCATCTCAATAAATATGTATATGTTTCATGGAGGTACCACACGTGGATTTATGAACGGTGCTAATTATAACGATAAAAACCCTTATGAGCCACAGATAAGCAGCTATGACTATGATGCCCCGCTTGACGAGGCCGGTAATGCTACACGTAAGTTTATGCTATTTAGGGATGTTATAGCTAAGCATTTGCCCGCGGGGCAAACCCTGCCGCCGATACCTGCCGCTAAGCCAACTATTGCTATAACCGGTATCAGGTTAACCAAAAGCGCTGATCTGTTAACCTTGCTGCCAAAACCGGTGCTAAGTAAAACTCCACTTACATTTGAGGACTTAAACCAGGATTATGGATTTGTGTTATACAGCAGCACCTTAGCGGGTGGCAAAACCGGTGTACTTAAGCTTAAAGACCTGCGCGATTATGCAATTATAATGGTAAATGGTAAGCGTGTGGGCATTTTAGATCGCAGGCATAATCAGGATAGCCTTAAAATTACTTTACCTGCCGGTAAGGTAAAGCTGGATATCCTTGTGGAAAATCTTGGCCGCATTAACTTCGGGCCATACCTGCTAAAAAATAAGAAAGGCATAACTGAGAATGTTCTATTTGATGGCAAGCAGGTTTATAATTGGGCCATGTATAGTTTGCCTTTCAGTAATGTAAGTCACATAGTTTACAACACCAAAATAAAGAGCGACAGGCCAACAGTTAAAAAGGGTACCTTCAATCTTTCAAGGATTGCTGATACCTATCTTGATATGAGCCATTGTGGCAAAGGAGTGGTTTGGGTTAACGGCCATAATTTAGGCAGGTACTGGTCTGTAGGACCCCAGCAAACACTTTATTTACCGGCTGAGTGGCTGAAAAAAGGGCGAAATGATATTGTAGTATTTGAATTGCTGAAAAACGACATTCATTCTTTAAATAGCGCTAAAACACCAATATTAAATAAGCTGCAGTAGGCATATTGCAATCGGAGGAGCGGGAGGGAAGCAAATGCCGTAAATTGATGAATAAAAAATAAAAGAGTTTGCTCTAAAATACAAAAGCCTGCAATCATTTGATTTGCAGGCTTTTTCGTTTGATATTGAATCTTGCGGAGAGCTAGGGATTCGAACCCCAGGACCTGTTACAGTCAACAGTTTTCAAGACTGCCGCAATCGACCACTCTGCCAGCTCTCCGGGGACAAAAGTACAAATCCGGGCCGAATTGGCAAATTAGATTTCAAGTTTTTTTAATATAACCTTAACAAGCAGGTAGCCAAATATTTACGTCTTAAATTGTTGGTTTCGGAAGCTGTTAAAACGCGGTTTCTCTACTTTTATGTTGCGTTTGGCCAGATCAATGTTGGCATTTAGCTCGAATCCAATGAGAAGAATGAGCGAATTTAGGTACAACCATATCATAACCACGATGAGCGTGCCGATAGAGCCGTAGATCTTGTTGTAGGATGAGAAATTGTTGATATAGTAAGTAAACCCTATTGACGTTAACACTGCAAGTGTTGTTGCCAACACCGAGCCGGGACTCAGAAACTTCCATTTTAACTTATGCGCGGGGCCATAGCGATAAAGCAGGGATATACTGAAAAAGAATAGTCCTATAATGATGATCCAGCGCGAAAGCGTGACTAAATAGATCCAAAAGCTGCTGTCACTTGCTATGCGCTCCTGCATATTACTGATAATGGTTTGCCCAACAATTAAAACAACAATTGCAGTAAGCAGCGCGAAACTTATCACTACGGTAAGCAAAGTTGCTACGGCACGTCTTTTAAGCCAGGTTCGCTTTTCAAGCAGGAGGGAGGAGTCGTTAAATGCTCGCATTAAATTCCCTACACCATTAGTCGCGAAGTAAAGTGCCGTAATAAAGCCCACAGAAAGCAAGCTTGCGTTTTGATTTTTTATGATGTCTACAATAGTGGCTTGAAAGGCCATATAAGCAGTAGTTGGCAAAATGGTTTGCAGTAATTCCAGCAGGTTATCCTGAAAATGGGTTACGGGTATATAGGCTATTAGTGTAAACAGAAATATGGTTGCCGGAAAGAGCGCCAGCATAAAGTTGTAAGCTAAAGCTGATGCACGGTTGAGTAACGACTCTTCTAAGAATTCATTAACCAGCGAGACAAGTATTACATATACAGATATGCCGCCAAACCACGAAGGTGTTAATGCCTTAAGGTATTTAACAAAACGCCGGTAAAACTCCGCATGTCTAAGCAAAAGGCGATGTATCCATCTCATTAATTGCTAATTTACTTAAAAAAAGGCTTCAGCTTTTCTAAAAATTACCGATCGGGTAAACAAGGGCGCAGTGTAGCAATTTTTACGAAGCAAAGCAGTGTTTCGCCCACGTGAATAAGTTCCTCTTTTTCGTTGAATAGCTCGTAGT
>CBFGNU010000255.1:0-6018 GCA_965650195.1 uncultured Mucilaginibacter sp.
TAGATCCCTTTCTTTATTTAGTAAGATACCGAAAACGAGCTATTGGTGTGAAACGGCTTTTAAACCAATTATAGAACCAATAAGCGTGGTGATGAAGCACAACCGCCAAAATGTTGCGGGATCTTTAAAAACAACTATCCCCATAATTACCGTTCCGACAGCGCCTATGCCGGTCCACACCGCGTAAGCGGTGCCGATTGGTAAGGTTTGGGTTGCCTTTACCAGCAATATCATACTTAAAGACATGGTAACTACAAAGCCTGCAAACCACCAATACATTTCTGTTCCCGATGTCTCTTTAACTTTACCCAGGCAGGACGCAAATGCTACCTCACATAATCCTGCAATAATTATGATGATCCAATTCATAGGTGTTTTGAGGCAAAGATAGGAATTGGATAAGTACCGCCGATGAAATTGTTATCTATATGATCTTACGCTCGTAAGCATATTTGAGTAAACCCACCACTGTTTGGGTGTTTGTTTTTCTGAAAATATTTTTGCGATGGGTCTCTATTGTGCGCTCACTGATAAACAATAAATGGGCAATTTGTTTATTGCTGTACTCACGCTCAATCATTCTGATGATCTCTATTTCGCGATCAGTAAGGTGATTGCCCTCCTGGTTATCTTTGTAGGCTTCAACCAGTCGCTTGGTAATATCTGCGCTGTAATAGTTGCCACCGGTCGCTATTTTTTTAAGGGCTTCTTCTAACTCTTGTATCCCCGTGTTTTTTAAGATGAAGCCGGATACGCCTGCATCCATCATCTCGCTTACTACCATGCTATCACCAAACATGGATAGTGCAAGCACTTTAATGTCGGGATACTGTTTGCGTACATGTCGCGTAAGTTCAGCGCCACTCATGCCGGTCATACTAACATCAGTGAGTAAAATATTTACCGGGGTCTCTTTAAGCAGGTCCATTGCCTTTTCAGGATCATTACTCACGCCGGCTATCTCAAACCCGGGGATAGCTTTAATGAGCATACTTAAACCATCAATCACCATTTGGTGATCGTCAACAATAAATATTTTATAAATGGTTGTCATCATTAATTCAGGTTAAATGTACATAAATGGCTACCAACGTGCCTTTGCCCGGCGCAGACGAAAAATCAACAGTACCCTTAAGGTAGGTTAGGCGGGTAATGATATTTTTTATGCCAATGCCTTCAAAATTTTCCTTTTTGTGGGTATCAAAGCCTTTGCCGTTATCTTCAACCATGGCGCTAACGCCACCCTCGTCCCTGGCAAGCTGTATGTCCAGCCTGCTTGCCTCGGCATGCTTTATTACGTTGTTTACGCATTCCTGTAAAATACGGTATAACACAATTTCGGTATTACTATCCAGTCTTTCGGCAAGGCCCGATGTTTCAACTGTAACTTTCAGTTTATCGCCATCTATTTTGGTTACAAAATCCTTAACAGCGCTTGCCAGGCCCGTTTTTAAAAGAATATTAGGCATCATTTGGTGGGCAATGGTGCGCACCTCTTTACAGCTCTCATCAACAAGCGCCATTGTTTTATCGGCTAAAAGCGCATCCTCTGTTTTGCTAAAATCAATGCGGCCCAGCAAACTGGCTAAATTTAACCGTACTACCGAGAACGTTTGCCCTACGCCATCATGCAGATCAGCGGCAATACGTTTACGCTCGCGCTCTTCAGCCTCGATGATACCTTTTGATGCGATGGTTTGCTGATGAATAACTTCTGCCTGTAAACGCGCTTCTTGTTTTAACTTATAACGATTGTAAAATAGAGCAGCTAATATTAATATGATAAAGAATGAACCGCTTATTATGCCTATGGTGGTATTGCTCTGTGATATTTTAAGTTGTTGAACGGCGGTTTGATGATTTAATAAGGCGATTTGTTTTTCCTTTTTCTCCGTCTCGTATTTAGTTTGCAACTCCTGTATGGTTTTTGAGTTGGCATCATTAAATAAAGTGTCGTTTGTTTTATGAAACCTGTTCAGGTAATCATAGGCTTTGGTCATATCGCCTTTGTTTTTGTATAGCTGCGCCAGTTCATCGTAAATACGCATCCGCTCTTTTAGCAATCCGGCTTGATTACTTATGTCGAGAGCCTCCAGATAATACTGTTCGGCTTTTACATAATCTTTAATGCTGCTGTACGCTTCCCCTAATTTGATAAGCGATTTTACAATAGCCGGTTTTTTACCTATCTCTCTGCGTTTTGCCAAGGCCTTTAAACTATAATCAATCGCCATAGCATAATGGCCCTGCTGATACTCCATTTCACCCAAGTTACTGTAGGCTGTTGCAATTGCAGTAGGGTAATTAACTTTTGATGCATATAAAATGGCATTATCAAAGTTAAGTTTAGCCACCTTAAAATCATCCTGGTCAAGCGCTATGCCCGCTATGTTATTGTAAGCGGTTGCCATGCTGGCGTAGTTATTCGTTTTTGTGTGCAACCGCAGCGCATTTTGCGCGTATTGCGAAGCCAGCTTATAATTTTTCTGGTCCCAATATATTACGCAAATATTGCTGGATAATTTTGCCTGCATAGGCTCGTCGGCGTATTTTTCGGCCACTGTTATAGCTTTAACATAATTATCAAGCGCGGGCGTATAATTACCCTGTTCGTAATAAATTATGCCGATGCTGTTATAGGTAGCAGACAGCAGAGGGTCGTTAGTTTCCCGGCGGATCTTTAACGCTTTTTTATGGTATTCAAACGCCTTTTCGTAATTATCAAGACTGTACCACGTACCGCCCAGGTTGTTGTAAGCCTTTGCAATTCGCGTTTGATCATTGGTCTTTTGATAGTAGCTCAGGGCCTCTGTAAAATACTTTAAGGCATCGTTGTATTTGTCTTTAGCATCATAAATTAAACCGGTAAGGTTAAGAGCATCTCCTAATACATCGTACATTTTTGTTTGCCGGGTTTGGCGGATAACTTCATTTGTTATAGCAAAGGCGCTGTCAGGCTTTGTTTTCCTTAACTCGTCGGCTAATTTTAGTTGTTTCTCCAACTTTGCAGCGGTGTTGGTAGTCGCGGTCTGCGCCACCAGGCAATAAGGCAGTAAAAGTATTAACGTCAAAATATAAAGCCTCATTTTTTGATGGGATGATCCGGTTTAACTATCAGGGATTTGACAATTTGAATATGCTTATTTTTTTTTAATTAATAAGTGCTGATAAATACGGATCGGCGATGCAAGTTGACCAATATAAATATAGTAAGCAATGCCGTGTTAAGGGCATCTTTAATTGCGTGTAAAAGGGTACTTCATCCACGGCGTAAGTGTTGGCTGCGTAAACTACGTAGTAAAAGATACCGTTGCAACGGTATTTCAGCGCCGGGTTGCTATACGCAACTTTGACAGCAAAAGAACTCTTAAAAATGAAAACAATCAAACTCTTATCAGCAGCTTACATCTTTGCATGTTTGTTATTTTGTATCACGGTATCTTCGTGTAAAAAAGATCCGGGAACAACACCTACTGAGGTAATCCTTCCAACAATTACGGGCATAAGCCCTAAAAACCCCGTACCAGGCGATGTTGTAACCGTTAGCGGAACAGGTTTTGGCACTGTTGTAACCGACGTTAAAGTAACCATAGGTACGCAGGTTATTACCATAACTACCGTTAGCGATACACAGGTAAAATTTACCCTGCCGACCGGTATAACTGCCGGCGACCTGGCCATCGCCATAAAAAACATCAATGCTAAAAACACCGATCCGACCGGCGTAACTATTACGCCTCAACCTGCCCCTGTGGCAGTTACCGTGTTATCAATAAGCCCGGCGCAAGCTAAGGTTGGCGATGTGATAACTGTTTTGGGAACTGGTTTTAGTGCGACTGTTGCTGATAACGTTTTTAAATTTAACGGTGCAACCGCAGTTGTACAGAGCGTTTTATTGGGCAGCATGCAGGTTGTAGTACCTGGCGGCGCTACAACCGGACTGGTTAGCTTAAGTGTAAAAGGGGCTGCAGCTGTTAGTGGGCCGCAGTTTACATTAGATGTTGCCACGCCGGGGAGCAGTGTAGATTATATTAATGTAATAAGCGGCAGCGCAAAATTTAATAAAGTAGCCACTGCTAACAATGATATCTCTGATATATTTATTGATAAGAACACCAATACGCTTTACTTTTCTGATTATTACAATCTAGGAGCGAGCGCCGGTAATACAATTTATAAAATGAATTTGACCGGCGGTAGCCCGGCCAAATTAACAACCGACGCGCGTATTACCAATATCCAGTATATCACTACAGACGCAACCGGTAATGTTTTCGCGCTGAAATACCAGGACAACGCAATACAAAAGGCTACGATCTATAGAATATCGGCAGATGGTAACACCATTACCGAAATTAAGAAAGACATTGCCTTGTTTGGAGACGGTGCAAAACGCCTGTATGTAGACTCGGAAGGCACCATTTGGCTTGGACACGCCAATAAGCTGGACGCGACAAACACTTATGTTTATGTGAGCAGCCATAACGCTAACAGCGCTGTTGACGGGCCGTTATACAAAGGCGACGTTGCGTATGTTGTCAACTATTCTACCTATAACATCGTTTATAAAACGCTTAACCTCGTAAGCGGTGCTGATGCCACCACTGATTTTAACTTGCAGGGAATGTTTACGCAGGACGACAGTAAAATAACTTCTAACAATGATGGTCCGCGCTTGTCAACATTTGCGTTGGATGGCAGCGAGAACTGTTATGTACTCTACCCGTTATCATATCAAACCGGGCAACTAACGCAGACTTACCTTATCCGTAAAACTAAAAACGGCAGCGGCACAAGCTCGCTCATCACTAAATTTAACACCAAATATTCAGGAACCAACCCTATAGTAGAACCACAAGGCGGCCTGAATGTTAAACCAATAATGGCGGCTGATAACAGCGGGAACTTATATTTAAAATACAACTCCAAAGAGATCATCAAGATCTCTCAATAGACAATTATTAATTTAAGGGAGCTGATCAGGGCGGAGTTAATTACTTCGTCCTGATTTTTTTTGATGTTTTTCGGCAATATAAAAATGGAACAATGGGCATTAATATGTTTTAAAAATATGCTCAGGAAATTGCAATATCTGTATGATAAACAAGGGAATATAATATCTTTGAATGCCGCTCACGATTATATGTATATGAAGATACTCTTACTGGTTTTTGCCTTGTCATTTTCCCTAAACAGTTACAGTCAACATACCGACAGCTTGATCAATCTGATCTATAAACAAAAAACAGACACAGCCCGCATAAGGCGGATGTACGATGTATTCCTTACTGCCGATGAAATAGGGGAGATTAAAGCTATTGAAGCGCATAAAAAAGTATTGGCCTTAGCCAAAAAAAATAAGGACCGTGTTGGAGAAGCAGCTGTCACAGCCGAACTGGGCTACATTTTTTTAAACGCGGGGAGCACTGTTCAAGGCACAAAGTTGTTATTATCGGCACTAAAGATTGCAGAAGAAACCGGTAATGATCAAGCCATGGGCATTACGTATCAAAACCTCGGCATTTCTCAGACAGATCCTGTTAAGTACAAGGACTTACAACAGAAAGCCGAAACTTATTCTTCCAAAGCAGGGGATCATCTTTTCTTATGCTTTGAGTACTTAAATCTTTCCGGGTACTATGTTGCAACTAAAAAGCTGGATTCCGCACTATATTATGCGGAAAAAGGGTATAGTATTGCAAAAACCAAAAACTTTATCCAAGTACAGGGCTCATTGCTGATCAAACTTTCTATCATCCAGCGCAGGTTAGGAAATAATGGATTGGCTCTGGAGTATATTCGCATGGCAGATAGGCTGAGCACCAGGAAAGTTCTGAACCCCGTTGATAAAATAGAGGTGTATAATGCTTATACTCGGTTTTTTAGAACGCAGGGTCAAACAGATTCTGCATTTTTCTATGCTTATAAGAGTTTAACCGCCGCAAAAAAAGGTTTTGCGGTAGATATTATTCAACCTGCCTTTGATCTGAGTGGGTTATATGAAAATAAAAATGCCGA
>CBFGNU010000256.1:0-6008 GCA_965650195.1 uncultured Mucilaginibacter sp.
GCGCGCTGCATGTTTTGGTTAAGCTGCTGCTGTTGTTTGCTAAGCTGCTGCATTTGCTGGCTCTTTGATTTTTTAGGCTTCCCGCTACCTGATTTTTGCTCATTCATCTTAGCCTGCATGTTATTCAACGCATCGCTAAGCATCAATGCAAGGTTATTCATTGATGTCATGGCATACTGCTGGTTACGGTTAGCGTCAGCGGTGCGTCGGTCTCCAAGGTTCTCTAAAGCCTGGTCTATCCTGTCGTTTATAGCAGATATTTCACGATTTACCGTCGCCTCAATTTGAGGGACACGTTTACTAATGGCATACAGACTGTCTTCGGCAGTTTTCAAGTTGTCCTTTATTGTTTTTTGCGTTTGCGCCAGGGTTACATAGTTAGGATCTAACTGACTGGTGTTTTTCAACGCCTCCATAGTCTTTTCCTGACGGAAAGAGCTGTTCACCAGGCTTTTCAGTAACTCACGCAATTGTTTCATGTTAACACTGTTCTCCTCTTCTTCTTCTTCCTCCTGCTGTTGCTGCATTTTTTGTGCCATTTGTTTCATTTGCTTAGCAGCTTCACCCTGAGATTGAGAAGCCTTAGGACGGTTGTTTTTTGACAACTGCTGCTTGCTTTGCTCCATCTTATCCTCAATGCTTTCCTGTTCGCTTTTTGGATTTTCAAAATCCTGCCTGCTCTGCATTTTTTCCGCTTCTTTGGCCAAATCCTCTAACGACTTCTTAATATCCTTAAACTCTTCGTTCAGTTTCTCCTGTTGTTTTTGTTCTTGCGCACTTTTTTGCTCTTCAGCGCTTTTTTGCTCTTGTTGTTGACCTTGCTGGTCTTTGCTTTGCTGATCCTGGCCTTGCTGACCCTGTTGCTGGGCTTGCTTTTGCATTTCTTCAGCTTGTTTTTGAGCCTCTTGCAATGCTTTCTTCAATTGCTCAGCGGTTTGTTTCTGTGCATCCTGCTGAGCCTTTTGTTCCTGACTTTGCTGTTGGCCTTTTTGCTCCTGAGCTTGCTGTTGCTGCGCTTGTTGTTGTTGCGCCTGATTTTTTAAGCTCTCAGCTTGTTTCTGTGCATCCTGTATTGCTTTTTTCAGATCTTCAGCGGCTTGTTTTTCAGCTTCTTGTTGAGCCTTTTGACTCTGTGCCTGCTGCTGACCTTTTTGTTCCTTTGTCTGTTGCTGAGCCTGCTTTTGCTGCTCGTCTTTCTTTTGCAGCTCTGCCGCCTGCTTTTGTGCTTCCTGCAGATCTTTCTTTAATTGATCTTCTGCCTGCTTTTGCGCATTTTGCTGAGCCTGTGTTTGCCCTTTTTCTTGCTGATCATTCAGCTTTTGCAGCTCATCTGCTTTTTTCTGTGCTTCTTGCAATGCTTTTTTCAATTGCTCTGCAGCCTGTTTCATCGCATCTGCATTTGCTTTTGGATCTTTATTTTGCTGATCCTTATTGTCGGCATCGGCAGGTTTTTTGGTTTCATCAGCCAGTTTTTCCTGCTTCTCAGCCAGTTGCTGTAATTTGTTGATGTTTTGATTTACCTTTTGGTCAAACGCCATTTTCTTGTACAGTTCTTCCAAGCGGCCAAACTCGCGTTTAAGCGATTTGTTATCCTGCTGCATTTTCTGCAGCTGATCGCGTGTGCCTTCTTTTTGATTGTTTCGGGCCAGTTGCTGTAATTTATCCAGCAATTCGCGTGTTTTAGGATCAAGCACATCGTCAAGCAGCTTCTCAACCTGCTTTTGCTCGTCGGCCAGCTGCTGATTTTGCTGCTGGTTTTCGCGCCTGTTAAACATGTTCTTTTTGTTGTCGGCCTGAATTTGCTTTACCAGGTCGTCTAACTCGCGTCTTTTTTCCATCAACGCGTCTAATTGTTTTTGCTCATCAAACGAGATAGAGTTTTTGCTCAACAAAAGCTCATTTAACTTCTGCGATTCGCGCTCAATTTCAGCCGCCAGCTTTGCTGCCTGCTGAATATTTTTTCTAACCTGCTCTGTGCCTTTATTTAACTCATTTTCAAGCTCCTTAGCATCCGGAACATTTATACTTCTCTCAGGCGATTGTACCTTTTTAGGCCCACTTACACCATCGTTATCCGCCACCTCAAAAAAGTAGGTTACCTGGTCGCCGGGCCTAACACCCAGATCCTTTAGGTTCCAATAGTAAAAGAAATCGGAAATATTAACGCCCAAATCGGCTTTAACCGGTTTTACAAACGATTTCTCGTTGGCTTTACCGCCACCCGGGTTTATTTTGTAATGAAAGGTAAGGTTAGAAAAGCCGTGGTCGTCTTGTATTTTGCCGGTAAAGTAAAATGCCTTCATACTAACAGAATCCGGGCGCTCGGCTACATCAATTGCAGGAGCTTCATCTGCAATAGCATTAATGCGATAGGCAGCAGAATCTGTTGTAGTTACCACCTGGTTAACCGGGCTTAATTTATAAATAGTATTAGTCAATATGCGTTCGCTGTGGCTAAACAGGTCGGCTTCTGATGGTTGCAGCATTTGTTGCTTGTTACCCATGTTAAAAGCAATACCTGTAGCATTTTGGGTGTGGAATTTCCAGGTTACAGTCGTTCCTGCGGGTACAATAATGTCGCCGGCGTTAGCTAATGTTTCTGATGGTTTATGCAAATAGGATGGATAGTTAAGTACCACATCAAAATGTAAAAGCGCCGGGCGCGGATTAACCTTTATTTCATAAGGAATAGAATTGAAACCATTACCCGATAGCCTGAATTTTGTGCTCTCCTGTACATTGCTGAACTGGTATTTAAAACGGCTGATACTTTCTTTATCCAGTTTAAAGGTGTTATTAGCCATTTCTATATAAACATCCGCCGGGAATTTATCGCCCTCTAACTTAAGGTCCAGGTTTAGGTCATCTCCCTGAACTACAGAAAGCGTGCGGTTAAGCACCACAAATTTAAACGGAGCCACAGGGGCAAAATATTCATTATGCCTTAAAATACGCTTGGTGCTTTCGGTCAACATAGATGGCGCGGCAAAAGCAAGCACTATAATTACGCCTGCAGGCGCAAGCACCCACTTTAAATAACGGCGGTTTTCGCGCAGGTTTATCGCCGACGGGAAACGGATAGGGCGTAAGTTTTCTATTTTTTGGTCTATGCTAGCCTGTATCAGTGCCTGGTGGCGGCTATCTTCGGCTGATAGTTTTTTTAGTTGCAGGGTATTAAGCAGCTTATCGTTAACATCATTAAAGTGCTTTCCTATAATATCAGCAGCTTGGTCATGCGTTAAGGTTTTGCCTAAGGCCAGCCAGGCCATAAGCGGCGGTACAACCAACCAGGCAATTAAGCCAAGGTTTAACAGGATGAACCCATAGAATAAGACACTGCGGAAAAGGGAATCAAAATTGCCGAAGTACTCCGACAGCGTTATCACGATATAGGCCGAAAACAAGCCCGCGCCTAAAAATATTAGGCCCCTTAAAAGGCTGTTAAGGTAATACCTTTTAATAAAGGTATTGATCTTATCTATCAGCAGGTCGTAATTTTCGTGGCTATTCATATCCCAAACATTAAATGTTTAAACTAAAAACTATACATAATATATTATGTAACAGACGCTTGATAACAAGGGTAAGCTAAATTATCAATTAATATTAACAATTAACGCTATAACTAAACAATTAGCCGTACTCTCAGTAATATTTTTACAATTGATTTTGTAAAAATATGCTTAACAAACGCCTTGTTTTAAAAACACGGACTAATACGAAACTCCGAACAAAATAAAGCCCTCCAAATTGGAAGGCTTTATCGTTAACATAGGGTAGATAAATAGATTTTTATAGGTAGATATATATGTTGATCAGGCGGCTTGTTGTTGTATGGCCGGCCGGTTATTGCTTTGGAATGCTTTAGCCCGGAAAACTTTCAGGTCTTCCATTAACAGTTGCTTTAATTCGTTATCAAAACGTTTCAATAATTTGCTGGTAGCGGGTTTGTTATAAGTTTTCATGGGTTGATTCTTTTTAGGTTAATTAATATTAAGCTACTGATAATTGCTCGGTGCGAATGGCTTTCATAAACACATTGCGCGCACCTTTTATTGTTCTGATGTCGTTCATCAATATTGCTTTCAACTCGCTGTCAAAGCGGGCCACTAGTTTGCTTATTGCCGGTTTTCTGATGCTTTTCATAATCTATAGTTTAAATGTCTTTCTTTTCGTTTTCTTCTTTTTTTGGCTCCTCGGTTGAAAGGTTGTCCTTTCTGCGTTTGGCCTCTTTAAACTGACGTATCAGTTGCTCTTTGTCCCGATCGTCAGCGGTGTTTTCCGGAGCGCGGGGGTTTTCCCACTCCTTTTCATCCGCGCCCGGGGTTTTTACTTTAACTATCATTATTAGTTTATTAAGTAATGTGATATTACTATTTCCAATAAAGTGCCAGAATTCGACAGATTCGCTAAAACAGTAAATGGAATGCATGGGAGCAATGTGGCAAAAACCACGTAATTTGCTGAAAACAAGACTGTTAAATTATTGAAAATAATTAAAACAACCGTTTGCCAATTGTATGCAAAAGCCGAAGAAAGGTGTTTAATAAAGTACTCACTACTATACAGTAGGCGTATCAGGCTGTAGTTTTTCCTGATTATTAAGGTGTAATAAAAGGGTTATTGCTGATACTATAATGCCCAGCAGGCATACGCCCGTCCACTGGTACCTGTACCATAGTTGGGTGCCTAAAAAAGTACCCACGGCCCCGCCACCGAAGTACGACACCATATATACTGTATTAATACGATTGCGTGCCGCCGGGTTATTGGCGAATATGATGGTTTGGTTGCACAAGTGCGTTCCCTGCAGGCCCATATCCATTAAAATAACGCCTATTATCATTCCCACCATGCTGTAACCGGAGAAGTAGTAGATAACGAATGACAGTAATAGCGCGACGATGGTGATGGTCGCGATCTTATAAGGGCTTTTCTTATCGGTTAAGCGGCCTATGTTGCTAACCGCCAAGGCGCCGAAGGCTCCGGCTAATCCGAACAGACCCGCAACATCGCTGCCCAGCCCAAAATTATCTTTTACTAAAAAAGCAATGGTACTCCAAAACGCGCTGAAACAGGCAAAGGAGGATGCGCCCCGTAAGGCCGCCAGCCTGAGGTGCCTGTTTTCTTTTATTAAACCGGTTATGGATAGCATCAAGCTTTTGTATGATCCCTTATAGGTGGGTTGCACTTCGGGCAACAGGCGGTAAACCAATATCCACATAACCATCATAAGGCCCGCGGCCACAAAGAAAACGCAGCGCCAGCCCCAGTGCGCGGCAATAAAACCACTTAAGGTACGCGATAGCAATATGCCGATTAATAACCCGCTTTGTACAAAGCCAATCTTCCTGCCGCGTTCACTGGGTTTAGCCAGGTGGGCAGTCATGGGGATAAGTAGCTGCGGTATTATGGAAGATACGCCAATAAAAAGACTGGCTATTAATAATGCGTTAATGCCCGGAGCTAAAGCGGCAGACAACAATGCTATAATGATAAAGCCGAAATCTATTATCATCATACGCTTGCGCTTCAGCATATCGGCCATCGGCACAATAAACAATAGCCCAATTGCGTAACCCACTTGCGTAAACATGGCAACCTGCCCTGCTTTAGCGCTGGTAACGCCAAAAGTATGGGCTATATCGTCAAGCAGTGGTTGGTTATAGTAAATATTGGCAATTACCAACCCTGTGGTAATGGTAATTGCCCATAATGTAAACGGCGTTAGGAGCGATCCCTCGTTTTCTGCTGATCCGGTCATCAATTTAGGTGTAAAAATAAGCAGGCTATGGTTGTTAGTATATCAGCAAATGTAAATTTTTATAAAAAAACATCATGCAAAAACGTGCTAACTGAAAAACTATAAAAAAATTTTATTGATGTGAGATGGAAAAATGATGTCAAAAACCAGCCAAAATCACCCAAAAGTGATAGAAAAGCACACAAATACAGCCCGATTGATAGCGTTTTTACTAAAAACAGCAGGGTTTAAGCGGCAGAAGATA
>CBFGNU010000257.1:0-5991 GCA_965650195.1 uncultured Mucilaginibacter sp.
GAAGCGGAAAATAAAGAGCTAAAGGTTCTTCGTTCTGAAATTCAATCTGTGACAGGAGACATATTCCAAAAGTAAACTAAAAGATAAAGCGAAGAAAGAAGTTAGTTTTAAAATTATAGCTACCGATATATCTGCCGATGCTGTTGATGTGGCAAGAAAGAATGCTAATACAGCAGGCGTAGAACATTTAATTGATTTTGCTGTTTGTGATTTTGCCGACACTGAAGTACCTGAAGAAGCGGGTGTGGTGTTTTTTAATCCGGAATATGGCGAGCGTTTAGGCACGCACACCAAACTGGAAGCTACCTACAAACGTATGGGCGATTTTATGAAGCAGAACTGCAAAGGCTACCGGGGCTATATATTTACCGGCAACCCTGATCTGGCTAAAAAGATTGGCCTGCGCGCGGCACGACGAATAGAGTTTTATAACGGTAAATTAGACTGCCGTTTGCTTGAATACGAGCTATATGATGGCACCAGGAGAGCGCCGGAGGAGGCTCAACAATATCCAAACGGATTAAAATAATATGAAAAAAATAATTCTGCTTTTTGCTGCTACCCTATTTACTGCATCGTGCTTTGCACAACAAGAGCTTGCTTTTCCGTTTCAAGGCGGCAAGGAGGTAATGAACAGCTTCTTTAAGCAGAATGTTAATGTTTCATCAGACATGGTGAAAAGAAAAGCCACCGGCACAGCCATTTTTAAGTTTACATCAGATACTACCGGTGCCATTAAGAAAATAATTGTTTATTATGCTGATGATGTATCCCTGGTTACGCCAATTATTGAGGCGCTAAAAAAATCAGACGGTAAATGGATAATTCCATTCAGAGAAAAAGCACATGATTTTATAATTCCCTTTAAAGTCAGTTTTAAGGCGCCTGTAACGGGGAGCGCCGCACTGCAGAAAGCCGTTTACGATTTCTACCGCAATCGTAAACCTTTGCTTTCTAACGACCAGGTTCCATTAGACGTAGCAACCCTGCTGCCCACAGTATCAATAATTTATGAGATAAATTAATTATTATTTTATTAAGATAAAATCTAAAGGCAAATTATTCTCGTAAGTTGTTTTAAAGTTAAAGCTGAAATACGATTTTATAAATATGACGAACGCCACTGGTTTAAAAATTAAGGCTATCGCCGCCAACATCCGCACGAAACGAGAGAAAAGCAACTATACACAGGAGTATTTAGCTTATAAATTAAACATCTCGCAAAATGCTTATAGCAAAATAGAGTTAGGCTATACCAAAATAACGCTGGAACGCCTGTTCCAGATAGCCGAGATACTTGAAACTGATCCTGTATTGCTGCTTAATTTAGATTAACCGCTTATTTTAAAAAGTTAGTACGGTATTTGCGCCATTGCTGTAATATTGCAGCTTATGGAGCACACTGATATTATTAATAAAACAATAGATTTCGTTAAAGAAACGCTGAAGGACGCAGAAGGCGGGCACGATTGGCATCATATTGAGCGGGTTTATAATAACGCGAAAAACATAGCCGAAACAGAAGATGCCGATATACTGGTAGTTGAATTGGCCGCCCTGCTGCATGATATTGCCGACCCCAAGTTTAACAACGGCGATGAAGAAAAAGGCCCCGCGCTTGCGGCGGAGTTCCTAACAAGTATCGGGATCGATCCGGTTGTAATAGCCCACGTCCAAAATATCATACGGTATATGTCGTTCAAATCATCGTTTGACGAGCCTAAATTCACTTCGATAGAAATGCAGATTGTACAGGATGCCGACAGGCTGGATGCTATGGGTGCAATTGGCATAGCGCGTGCTTTTAATTATGGCGGGCATAAAGGTCGCGCTATTTATGACCCGGCGATAAAGCCGGAAATCCATGCCAACAAAGAGGCCTATAAAAACTCAACCGCGCCTACCATTAACCATTTTTACGAAAAGCTGTTGCTGCTTAAAGATAAAATGAATACCGAAACCGGCATGCGCCTTGCCCAACAGCGCCACAACTTTATGCTGGTTTATTTAGATCAGTTTTATAAGGAAGTTAAATAAGCCCATCAACAACACTATACCATATAGATATTCAGCATGTCGAAAATAATTATCGCAAACGTTTAAACTTATATTCATCTCCTTCGTCCATACACAACAATGTAAAAGATGTAGTATATAATGTCACATCATAAGTAAATGTTGTTATTTAGCAGTATGAAACGAATACCCCTGATTATATCTTTTTTAATACTTTCTATAACTATTGCCTTTGCACAAAGCGCGGCTACTGTCACAAAATCAAGCATTAAGTTTCAGATAAAGAACCTGGGCATTAACACCGGCGGAACTATAGGCGGTGTAAAGGCTACTATCGTATTTAACCCGGCCCAGCTGGCAACAAGCAGCATTGAGGCCACCGCCGATGTTACTACCATAAACACAGACAACGATGAACGTGACGCGCATTTACGCAGCGCCGACTTTTTTGACGTGCAGCGTTACCCGCATATCATCATGAAATCGGTATCCTTTAAGCGCAAAAGCGGGGCTAATTATGTGGGAAAATTTAATGTCACTATAAAGGATAAAACCAAGCAATTAGATGTACCCTTTACTTACGTTGAGAACGGTAACACCGCTACTATAACCGGCACCCTTAAACTTAATCGCCTTGATTTTGGTGTGGGTGGTTCAAGCCTGGTATTGTCAAACGACGTTACTGCTACCATAACCGTAGAGATGAGTAAATAGAAGCAGGGTGTTGCAGAAATATATACAACACTTTGCAACACTCGCAACAGCTTTTTTTTTGAAAGTGTTTGATTATTAGCTATTTGCAAGTATTAAATGTTTTAACATGCAACACTTTGCAACACCAATATCTTCACATTTTCCAATACTATCTTCACGCTTTTATCGCTAACATTCTCTAAATAAGAATGTTGCAATTTTTACCTCTGATTTCACTCCTTGCAACAGCTTACCACAACACTTGCTATAGCAAACTTAACCTTTCCATATTATCCTGTTAAACTATTCCGTTAGTAATTTCATACTTTTATTGCTATGAAATTCAGGGTACTAATTTTGATCAACGCAGGGGCGGTGGCCATCACACTGTCTGCTGTTAATTACTATTTTCAGCGCAGCCTTTACGATATGGCCATCGCCTTTACAGCCACCCTTGTTACCAGCTTTATTGTCTTTTATTACCTGATAGAAAAATACATCTACTCAAAAATAATACTCATTTATAAGCTGATACATAACCTTAAACTGGGCCGCGACCTGCGCGACGCTTTGGGCGAACATACCAGCGCCGACCCCATCAACGACGTAGAAAAAGAGGTTAAGGAATGGGCCAAACAGAAAAAAACCGAAATTGATGCTTTGAAAACCCAGGAGAAATTCAGGCGCGACTTTTTATCCAACATATCGCACGAATTTAAAACCCCTTTGTTTGCCATACAGGGATACATAGAAGCCGTACAGGATGATGACCTGGAGGATAAAGCAATGGCACGCCAGTTTTTAGAGAAGGCATCACGGAATGTAGACCGGCTAAGCTATCTGATAAAAGACCTGGACGAGATATCAAAACTGGAATCGGGCGAGCTGCCTATTAACTACACCAAATTTAAAATTAACGACCTGATAAAGGAGGTTATGGAAAGTTTGGAGCTAAAGGCAAAGCAGCATAATATTAAGCTAAGTTTTAAGCAGAAGTACGATGAGGCCACAATGGTAACTGCCGACAGGGACAAAATTACGCAGGTGCTGGTTAATTTGCTGGATAATTCTTTTAAGTATGGCAAGGAGGATGGTACTACATCGGTAACGCTGTTCGACCTGCATGATACGGTATTGATAGAGGTAACCGATGACGGGATCGGTATTGAAGAAAAATATCTGCCACGCCTTTTTGAGCGTTTTTTCCGCACAGATGCCAGCCGCTCAAGGCAAATTGGAGGTTCGGGGCTTGGGTTGGCCATTGTTAAGCACATTATAGAGGCGCACCAGCAAACCATTAATGTACGCAGCACAGAGGGCCTCGGATCAACCTTTGGCTTCACTTTGCAGAAGGTTAAGCAAGGGTTACCATTCCCCGGATTACCAATATTAAAAAGTTAACATTAACTTAACATTGCGAATGTACCTTTGGTGCAAATATTATTAAAATGTCATTAAACAGTATCTTCCAGTATTTTGTGCCAAAGGATAAAAAAGTTTTTTTTCCGCTATTTGAACAAGCCGCAAACAATGCCGTAGTAATGTCGACCATTTTGGTTGAAGCGGTTAATTCAAGCAATCCCGCTACGCGCGAAGAGCTGTTTAAACAAATTGATAAGTTGGAAAATAAAGGCGATGAAATAACCCACCAGGTTTTTTTAGAGTTAGGAAAAAACTTTATTACTCCGTTTGACCGCGAAGATATCCACGCGCTTACCAGCGCCATTGATGACGTTGCTGATTATATCCAAGGTGCGGCCAATCGTATGAACCTTTATCGTATTGACGATTATAACGAGCATATCCGTAAACTTTGTGAGCTTTGTCTGCAAGGCGCTACTGAGCTTGAAAAAGCAGTGCGCGAATTGAAGGACCTTCGTAACGTACGTGCCATAGCCGACTCATGCATTCGCATTAACAGCGTTGAAAATCAAGCCGATTATGTATTTGACCGTGCCGTTGCCGATCTATTCCTTTACGAGAAAGATGCTATCCGCCTTATAAAATACAAAGAGATCTATGCCGCATTAGAAACCGCCACAGATATGTGCGAGGACGCGGCTGATGTTATGGAATCCATTTTAGTTAAAAACGCCTAATTTTTATAAATTTAAATGGTTACCACCCTTTTAGTTATTGTAGTTGCCCTTGCGTTAATATTTGATTATACCAACGGTTTTCACGATGCGGCCAACTCAATAGCCACTGTAGTTTCAACCAAAGTATTAACCCCCTTTCAGGCTGTTGCCTGGGCGGCAGCGTTTAACTTTTTAGCTTATTTTGTAGTAAAAGATCATAAAGTAGCCAATACCGTAGCAAAAATAGTAATTATGGAATATGTTAATATCCACGTACTATTGGCGGGGCTATTTGCAGCAATTACCTGGAACCTTATTACATGGTGGTTTGGTATCCCCTCCAGCTCATCACACACACTTATAGGCGGTTTTGCGGGCGCAGGTATCACCAACGCGCTTTATATGGGCGCGGCACCGCTTGATGCTGTTAACATGCATTACATTACTACAATTATAATGTATATAGTTTTGGCCCCCGTAATAGGCTTAACTATTGGCTATATTATAACAATTACAATTATGCGGATATGCCGAAACGCAAGGCCTGCCACGGCCGAGCGCTGGTTCAAAGCACTGCAATTGATAACCTCAGCTTTATTAAGTTTCGCTCACGGTACTAACGATGCACAAAAGGTAATGGGTATACTTTATGTAGCCATGGTAGCAGAGAAAGTAGTGCTGCCGGATGCACCTATGCCTGAGTGGATACCATTGGCCTGTTATTCGGCAATAGCGTTAGGCACCATGTCTGGTGGTTGGAAGATTGTTAAAACCATGGGTAGCAAGATCACCAAGATCACTTCATTAGAGGGTGTTAGCGCTGAAACAGCAGCTGCCATCACATTAAAAATAACCGAGCATTATGGTATACCGGTTTCTACTACACATACCATTACGGGGTCAATTATAGGTGTGGGTTTAACAAAACGTATATCAGCCGTACGCTGGGGTGTAACAATCCCCTTAATGTGGGCCTGGATAATTACCATCCCCATATCAGCAATATTAGCAGGCACAGTATTTATGCTGATGCGCGTTTTTGGCTACTAAAACTCTTTTACCCTTTTGATGTTGTAACGGTATGAAAAGATATTTGTACCTGCTGTTACCTGCCCTGTTAATTTCTTTGCCTTTTTCGGGATGCGACGTTGCACAACAGGCAGCCAATGCCGTTATCAACTCGCAGGGCCAGCCAACCACACTG
>CBFGNU010000258.1:0-5957 GCA_965650195.1 uncultured Mucilaginibacter sp.
GGCATTTAAAAATACTTCTTATAACAAATTTGGTACACCGGGTAGCTCGCAGCATATAGTTGATACCTTGCCCACTCACATTAATATTTACACTGCAAAAGCCGATTATTCGCACCCGCTGCGTGGCAAGGCAACGCTTTCAACAGGTGTAAAAACCAGTTATGTTAACACCGACAATGCCGCCTACTATTATAATATAGCCGGCAACAAACAAACGGTAGATGAAGGCAGAACCAACCGTTTTCTATATAAAGAGGCTATACAAGCGGCTTATCTTAATTTCAATAAGGAATGGAAGCAACTGTCATTCCAGAGCGGTTTACGGGTGGAGTATACCGACGCGCGAGGACATCAGTTAGGGAATTCAAAAGGTGCGGATTCATCATTTGTTAACCGATATGGCAGTTTTTTTCCTACGGCCTACGTATTGTATAAGTTAGATACTGCCGGCAGTCACTCCCTAAAAGCATCATTTGGCAGGCGGATAGACCGCCCGTATTATCAGGATCTGAACCCGTTTGTAGTGATATTGGATAAGTACAGCGCTTTTGTAGGCAATCCTTTTCTGCGTCCGCAATATTCAAACAACTATGAGCTGACTTACAGTTATAAAAAACTGATCTCGGTATCAATGGTATATAGTTTACTGACAAATTACCAGGTAGAGCACGATTATCAGCAAGGCGATATATTTTTTGCCAGCTCTATCAACATGGGCAGGGCCATTTCAAAAGGGGTAAACGCCAACCTTACATTCCCACCGGCCAAGTGGTGGAACTTTAGTTTGTACGCCCAACTTTATAATAACAGTTTCCAGGGGCAGCTTAAAAACGCCTATCTCAATTCTTCGCGCACGTTTTTTTATGCTACTACCACCAGCCAGTTAGCCTTTGGTAAAGGCTGGACGGGCGAGTTTACTGCTTTTTATCAATCGAAAAGCATGTGGGGGCAATTTGCCACCCGTGAGCGTAAGCAGGTAAATATCGGCTTGCAAAAAAAGGTGCTGAATAACAAAGGCGCCATAAAACTGAGTGCGAGGGATATTTTCCGCAGCAACTTCTCCGCCGGCGAAATTACTAACCTGGGCAACGTAAAAGCGACATACCATAACGACAACGCTAACCGGAATGTTATTTTAGGATTTAGTTATAACTTCGGCTCCAACGCTAAAAATCAAAGAAAGCATGATAGTACAGGAGCAGAAGCAGAGGCAGGAAGAGCCGGGAATTAAATGTTGCAGTTAGGAAATCGGCCAATAGCCCTTTGAGTTTCAAAATACAAGTTATCCCAAAGAGGATAACTTGTATTTTATATTCGAAATAGTGAATTAATCCATATCATACCAAATCATTTTATTAAGTTAGCCAAATACGCTGCCGCCACTACTGTATTTTTGAAAAATTAAAAGTTGGATCGGTAAACGGCTTGGCATGAAACGAGTTTTACAATGGTATCAGTCTGTCGCCAGAAGCAATTTAGCTTCCTGTTCGGATAGTAACACCCGTGATCTGCATTATTGGAAAGACCAATTATTTTGTAGTTTTTTAGTGTACTGTTTGCCCATAAGCTTAATTGCTTTGCTGCCGGGCGTTTTTATGGCCTTAGCAGACGGCTTTCCTATTATTGCGGCGGTGGACCTAATAAGTTTTGGTGCAATTGCGGTAATTACCTTTGCCGCAAACATTAGCCTTCGTGTACGAAAGATCGTTACCTTAAGCGTATTCTATTTCCTGGCTGTCTTTTTGATAGACGCGTTGGGTTATATGGGACCAGGTATTTTTTACCTGTTTTTTATAACCGTGCTTTCGGCTCTCATCTTTCCAATCCGTGTTGCATATCTATCCGTAGCAATTAATGCCGCCATACTGTCGGCATTCGTGCTAATTATCGGCTTTAAGCTTTTTGATTCTACGCTTATTCAGCAATACACAACGGGTAAATGGATAGCCTTTAGCGCTAATCTTATTTTTGCCAGCATTGTTATTGTGCTGCTTATTGATCAAATATTTGAAAGACTGCAGCTAACCATAGTTAACAGAACTCAATTACAGGAGCGATATCGCCGAATTTTTGAGAAGAGCCCACTTCCGATGTGGCTGTTTGATACTGATAATTATCAGTTTATTGATGTAAACGACGCCGCCATCAGGCATTATGGCTACTCCAAAGCAGAATTTACAGCCATGACCATTATGGATATTCGGCATCCTGAGCATATAGCGCAAACAGCTAAAATAGTAACTGATAACAAGTTGTCTGGCCAATTTTACGGAGGAGTTTCTCAACACATTAAAAAGAACGGTGACACGATCCTCGTAAAGATCGAAAGTAATTTACTGGATCTGGATAACCGCCAGGTGCGCCTTGTACAGGCAACTGACATCACAACGGAGGTAGAACATCAGGCAGAAGTATTCAATTATAACCAGAAGATAAAAGAATCAGAATCTAATCTGCGTGCACTTTTTGATAGTGCCGTTGACGGTTTTGTTTTATTGGATTCGCGCGGCGTGATCAAGTTATTTAATACCAAGGCCATGGAATCGATGGAATTTAATAAAGATCAACAAGCGTTTGAAATTGGACGAAGCATTTTTGACTATGTGGAAGCATCGCGCCTGGGTTATTTTCAGAAAGTAATGGAGAAGGTATACCAAGGCGAATTGATCGACTATGATCGTATGTTCCGGGTAGATGGTGCAAGCATCTGGATAAGGTACACAGTAACCCCTGTACGCGAACAGAAGCGTATTATTGGCGCGTGTATTGCCGGCAGGGACATAACAGAAAGAAAATTTTACCTTAGGTCTGTTGAAGAGCAAAACAAAGTGTTCCGTGAAATATCCTGGATGCAATCGCATCTGGTGAGGGCACCGTTGGCGAGTATTATGGGCCTGCTGCCGATGTTAACCAGCGAACCGGATGATGATAACAGAGAGAAGATATTGGAATACCTTAATATTTCGGCAACCCAATTGGACAAGATCATTTGGGAGATCATTGAAAAATCTACCAGTGTCATTGAGCAGTATCCGGAGCACGGGCCACAAAGTCAGGGCGAAGGTTGATCTACCTTAACAGCAATTTTCTTCCAGATAGAATACACACCCAAAACGAATATCGATCCAATAACAATATATACCCAAGGCGCTATATTGCGGCCCACTATCATAACATAAGTATATGGTACGCAGAAGCTGATGCCGGCGAAAAGTACTTGCGGTATAAATGGTTTTTTTAGGCGGATGTTATTGATGGCCCAGCCCAGGCAAGTGAACAAGCTGATTTTGCTGCAGAGGTACAGGCAAAATATAACCAAAGGGTTAACCCCGTGCTTATCGCCCAGGTCAACAACCCAATCTTTTATGATGTTAAAGAAGTCCTGCATTAGTGCAAGATAAAGAATAGCAATTAAACACAGGCATCATTAGGTAAACGAATAATAAGGCCGGATATTGCCGTTTATTATAAATGGTTATTTGGCTACGAGCGCTTCTCCTTCAAAAACTATCCCGTCCCAGCCATGCGCCATAAACTGCCTTATGTTTTGGTGGTCGGTTGCCTCGGGGGTAGCACGTACAGACTGATAATGTTCCGCAAACAGGTACAGGGTATCTTCTGCACTTAAATTATTCATTTTAGCAAATGCAAATACACGGGCGCTGCCCTGGTTTTGGGTCGCTTCGTTATAAGCGTCGCCGTTTTTAAATGCGGTTGGCTGGTGGGTGTAGTGGGTATCTATAAGCTCGATAACCTTAGCAAAAGGGGTAGTGTTTGTTTTTAAGGATGCGAGTAAAGTTTGCAGCTGTTCTTTCATCCGGCAAAAATAAAAGAATATATGGTTCGCTGCGGATCAACCTAATTACTCGGTTAAAAAATCTTAATTTCGTTATATTTGATAAGCAAGCCTTTAGCTATGAAAACGGTATTTAATAGCATTATACCCGTATTACCGTCAGCAGATATTGAGCGGGACGTTGCGTGGTATAAAGATAAAGCCGGTTTTGAACTGGTTTTTTCCGACAAAATGTACGCAGTTTTATATCGCGACGGACTGTGCGTGCATTTACAATGGCACGCTGATACAGTGTCTGACCCATTGTTGGGCGGTTCGGTAATACGTATCTATGTACAGAATATTCAACCTCTTTTTGAAGAGTTTGTAGCGAGAGGCACTGTTAAAGAAGATGCCTTTAAACCCAGTACACCATGGGGCACCAATGAGTTCGGTTTTTACGACTTGAACAAGAATGCCATTTTTGTTATGGAAGACGTTAATGCCAATCAACATCAAAAAAGGTTTATTTCTTAATCATCCATAAACCCGCCGCCAAACCGGCAAACACTGCTGCTGCTATATATTTACGATGTGCGCCCGGTTTGCCAGGCCTGCCGAAGCCACCATAAGGTGACATGCTGTAATCAACTGTAGTGAACACATTGCCATCTGTTTTGCTGATCTCATCGGCATGATTAAGATAGCGCCGCATTACCGCGCCGGTGCTATTAGCCATTAATTGCGGAAAAAGCGCATGTGCAAATTTGAGCAATAACGAAACGCTGCCTACATACCGCGTTGATTGCGGATTAGCAGCTGCGTTAACCATTGCCTTTGCCGCGCGCCGCGGATCATAAACAGGAGGAGCGGGTTTTAAAACCTTCCCGGTATAGTTACCTGCGTGCTGAATGCCCGGCGTATCTAAAAAAGCCGGAAAAAGATCGCAGACATAAATATCGGGCCATTGGGTTAGCTCACCTTTTAACGCCTCCGAAAACCCGCGCAGGCCAAACTTACTGGCTGTGTAGCCGCCGCCATAAGGCACCGGCAAAAAGCCGCCAATTGATATATTATTGATGATGATACCGCTTTTTTGAGCTTTAAAAAAAGGCAGCACAGCGTGTGCGCCGTTCATGTAGCCCAATAAATTGGTGCGGATAACTTGCTCATGTAGTGCCATCGGCATTTCATCAAATGGCCCGGCGGCTAAAACGCCCGCGTTATTCACCCAAACATCTATCCGGCCAAAGCGATCATTGGCGGCATTGGCCAGGTTTATCATGGCTTTACTATCACTTACATCAGTAACCACAACCTGTACTTCTGCGCCCAGGCGGGTACACTCAGCAGCTACTTCCGCTAAAGCGGCCTCATTACGGGCAGCTAAGGTAAGCCTGGCCCCACACAATGCAAACTCAACAGCCGCCGCCCGCCCGGCACCACTTGAAGCGCCGGTAATTACTACACTTTTACTCGCTATTTTTTCTGATGTCTTCATTGCTTTCTTAATTATCGGCACTATTACTCTTCCAAAAAACCATTTACCAGCATTTTCCATTGCGGGCCGGCCAATCCAATGCGTGCCGTTAAGGCTACAATAGTATTCCTGATTTTATCGTGCAGGTCCACATTCTCATTGTTTGGCGTTTCGTTCCGGCCATGCGCCCCGGCAATTACGGTGTTGCCCACACGTTTTACTATAAATGTATTGGTAGTAACGTCCTTATAAAAGTGGGCTATCTCCGTTTCGGTTTTATGCGGATCAGGGACAGGGCGCACCGTCATGCTTATAAACTCTTCTTCAGCATTCGCATCCTCGTTGGCTTCAATACGTTCAATCATTACCCACTCCAGGCCATCGCCAGCGTTGGAGCCTGGTATAGGCATACCGATATTAAACAAAAAACCTTCTTTGGCAAATCCGTCCACTTCCTTTCCCTCGTTATTGGTAAGGCAAAATTCAGACGATCCGGAGCCTGCGTATTGCTGCCATTTGTTTACGGTGAGTAATCGGGTGGCCGCTTGCTTAAAGGCTTGGTGCGCGGCTTGCCGTGTATCAAATCCGCGCTCTGATGTAAAATTGGTTGCGCGACCGGTTGCCTGACTGGGTATGGTTTCTTCTGCGTTTGGCATAATCAGATCATTTTTTATATAATAGAAGATAGCCCTTTAGTTGGCG
>CBFGNU010000259.1:0-5953 GCA_965650195.1 uncultured Mucilaginibacter sp.
CACGTCATCTGCGCAAGCGCAGCAGGTGTCTGATAAAGACATTAAGAAAAACACTACACCTGTAAGTAATTCTTTAGCCGCCCTGTCTCGCCTGGAACCTGTTACTTACGAGTTTAACAGGGACGAGTTTAAGCAATTAAACCTGCCCGGCGGTACTCACTACGGCTTTAACGCAGACAACGTTAAACAGGTGCTACCAAGCGCTGTTACAACTGACGCAAAATGGTACAGCGCAGGCAAGAATGCTCAGCGCGCTGTTACTATAAATACTGTTGATCTGGAAAAAATCGTTCCGCTATTGGTGGGCGCGGTTAAAGAGCAGCAAGCCGAAATTGAGAAGCTGCGTGCAGAAATACAAAAATTAAAAAAATAATAGTTGACCAGTTTAGTTAATTAACCCCGGCTTGCCGGGGTTTTTTGTTATAATAGCAAACCCTATAAAACGAGAAAGCAATCCCGGGTATCCGGGATTGCTTGTATCTCGCAAATCACAACGTATTAATCTTAATTTTTAAGGCTCAACTCTTTTGTCAGCATCATTTTGCGCAGGTTATTCAGCGCGTAACGCATACGGCCCAGGGCGGTATTAATGCTTACATCAGTAATGTCGGCTATTTCTTTGAAGCTCATGTCGCCAAAGTGGCGCATAATTAAAACTTCTTTCTGCTCTGAGGGGAGCAATTGTATCAACGACTTAAGGTCTTTATGCGTTTGCTCGCGAACCATGCGGTCCTCCATGCTTTCATCATAATTACCCAACACTTCAAAAATGTCAAAATCATCGCCGTTGCTCACCATAGGCGCGCGTTTTTCGCGGCGGAAGTGGTCTATAACCAAATTGTGCGCAATGCGGGTTACCCAAGGTAAAAACTTACCTTCTTCGTTATATTTTCCGGCTTTAAGGGTATTAATAACTTTAATAAAGGTATCCTGAAAGATATCTTCAGCCAAAAAATCATCCTTTACAAGGAGATATATGGAAGTATAAATTTTGGTTTGATAACGGCGGATAAGCTCAACCAGTCCTCCCTCTTCGCCGTTTATGTACAGATGGATTAGATCCTGGTCACTTTGCAATTGAAAATCCATAGAAATCACTACTACTTTAAATTAATTAGCTTAAAATTTGTTAGTATAGTTTATTCTATAGACTGGTCTCCTCTCAATTAGTTAATTACCTTCCTCAAATAAAATCATTTTCACTTAAAAAAACAAATAATTTTTTTTCGTCATAATAAAATCTATAGTTGGATGTTATTTGGATACTGCTAAAAATTTTAGGATTTTTGCGCGCAGGCGCAGTTCATGGTTCATAGATCATGGTTCATAGTGTTTATTGGAGTAGTTTAAAACAGATAGATTGAAACATAACTATCTATGAACTATTAACCATGAACCATGAACTTCTACTATGAACCATGAACTATGAACCATGAACTAACAAAATGACCGAAGCAGACAAAGACCCCAAAAAGCATATTATAATAAAGGGTACCCGCGTACATAACCTTAAAAATATTGATGTTGCCATACCAAAAAACAAGTTGGTGGTGGTAACGGGCATGTCGGGTTCCGGTAAATCGTCGCTGGCGTTTGATACTTTGTATGCCGAGGGGCAGCGGCGCTATGTAGAAAGCTTATCAGCTTACGCACGGCAGTTTATGGGCCGCATGAACAAGCCCGATGTAGACTATATCCGAGGCATAGCACCGGCTATCGCTATTGAGCAGAAGGTAATTACATCAAATCCCCGCTCTACAGTTGGTACATCAACAGAAATATACGATTATTTAAAACTGCTCTTTTCCCGTATCGGTCAAACTTTTTCGCCGGTATCCGGCGAGGTGGTTAAAAAAGACTCGGTTACTGATGTCATCAACTTTATTATGGCTTTGCCTGATGATACGCAGGTTACTATTCTTTGCCCCTTGCATCCGCATAATAACCGCAGCATTAATGAAGAACTGGCTGTTTTGATGCAGAAAGGTTTTGTAAGAGTTGAATTAGATGGCGTTATAAGCAGAATAGAGTCGTTACTAGAAAAAGAGATAGAAGTAAAAGGTGCAAGGAAAAAGATTAAAGGTGATTTGCAACCAGACGATTCATCACTTGCCACAGGTCACTCGCTCCGGATAGTTATTGACCGGATTACCAAAAACGACGCGGAAGAAACCGTTAGCCGACTGGCCGACTCGGTGCAGACCGCTTTTTTTGAAGGTAAAGGCGATTGCTATGTACGCTCTAAGCAGTCGGATGTAGAAGAGGAAACAGAGCGTTTTTTCTGCGACCGCTTTGAACTGGATGATATCCGTTTTGAAGAACCTACTCCTAACTTTTTCAGTTTTAATAATCCTTATGGCGCCTGTAAGCGCTGTGAGGGCTATGGCAAGGTGATTGGAATTGATGAGGACCTTGTTATTCCCGATAAAAGTAAAACCGTTTACGAGGGCGCTATAGCCCCATGGCGCGGCGAGAAGATGCGCGAGTGGAACGATCAGCTGATAAAGCATGCCTTAAAATTTGATTTCCCTATCCATCGTCAATATAACCAGTTAACCGAAGCGCAGCAGCGTTTACTTTGGGAGGGTAACCAATACTTCCGCGGGTTGGACGAGTTCTTCAAAGAAATGGAGGCGCAAACTTATAAGATCCAATACCGGGTAATGCTATCGCGCTATCGCGGCAAAACTACGTGCCCGGATTGTAAGGGAAGCCGCCTGCGTAAGGATGCTACCTATGTTAAGATAGCCGGTAAATCAATAACCGATATTGTGTTGATGCCTTTGGATACAGCACACGCTTTTTTTACAGGCTTAGAGTTGAATGAAACCCAAACCGTAATTGCTAAACGCCTGCTGGTCGAAATTACCAACCGTTTAGGCTTTTTAAATGATGTTGGTTTGAGTTACCTTACGCTTAATCGTTTATCCAACACCCTATCCGGCGGCGAATCGCAGCGAATTAACCTGGCAACTTCTTTGGGTAGTAGTTTAGTGGGTTCTGTTTATGTATTGGATGAGCCGAGTATAGGCCTGCACCCGCGCGATACGCAACGGTTGATTACTGTTCTAAAATCGCTGCGAGACGTGGGCAATACCGTTTTGGTAGTTGAGCACGAAGAAGAGATAATGAAAGCCGCCGACCATATTATTGATATTGGTCCGGAAGCCGGCACCCATGGCGGCGAGCTGATCTTCACCGGCACTTACGATGAAATTATAAAAGACGAAAAGAGCCTAACCGGCAAATACTTAAGCGGCAAGGAAGAAATTGCTATCCCCGCCCGTCGCCGTAAATGGAACGATTTTATAGAGATAAAAGGTGCGAGAGAAAATAACCTGCAAAACGTTTCGGCTAAGTTCCCGTTAGGGGTGTTTACAGCTGTTACAGGGGTATCAGGCTCGGGTAAAACAAGTTTGGTTAAGCGCATTTTCGCCCCTGCGCTGCAAAAAACCTTGGGTAACTACACAGGTGAACAAACCGGAAGTTACGACAGCATAGAAGGCGATTATAACAAAATTGAACAGGTTGAACTGGTGGATCAAAACCCTATTGGTCGCTCATCCCGCTCAAACCCGGTTACTTATGTAAAAGCCTGGGACGATATCCGCAACCTGTTTGCTGCGCTGCCTAAAGCAAAAGCAGCGGGACTGAAACCATCGGCATTCTCGTTTAACGTAGAGGGCGGTCGCTGCGATGTTTGCCAGGGCGAAGGCGAGGTGAAGATTGAGATGCAGTTTATGGCTGACATTTACCTAACCTGCGAAACCTGTGGCGGCAAGCGCTTCAAGCAGCATATATTAGACATCACCTACAACGAAAAGAATGTTAGCGAGGTGCTGAGCATGACCATTGAGGATAGTTTGGAGTTCTTCGCTAAAGAAACCAAGATACTGGCTAAGCTTAAACCATTGTTTGATGTTGGTTTGGGCTATGTGCAGTTGGGGCAATCATCCAACACCCTGTCAGGCGGCGAGGCGCAGCGTATTAAGCTGGCGTCCTTCCTGGTTAAGGGCAACAATCCGCATAAAACACTTTTTATTTTTGATGAGCCTACCACCGGCCTCCACTTTGCCGATATTAAAAAACTCCTAAAATCATTCGACGCGCTGTTGGAACACGGAAACACCATTATCGTTATTGAGCACAACATGGACGTTATTAAATGCGCCGACTGGGTGATTGATATCGGTCCCGAAGGCGGCGACAGAGGTGGTAAGGTGATGTTTGAGGGCCTACCGGAGGACTTGATTAAAGTTAAGGATAGTTATACGGGGGTGTTTTTGAAGGAGAGATTTGAAGAGGTTTAGGTTCTCTGCAGAGTGGTATAATTCCATTATTTTGCTAAATTTACAAAGGCGCAATACTGCGCCTTATTTTTTAGCCGAACCCACAATGAAGATGCCCGCCTTATTACTACTATTGGCGATTTTAGTTGCCGACACTACCGCGTATGCGCAAAACGGATTTGATAAAAGCAATCCCTTTTTTGCAAAAAGCACTCTGCCTATGCAAGCCCCCGCTTTTGATAAAATTAAGAATAGTGATTTTAAACCTGCCATTCTGGAAGGTATCAGGCAGCAGCATATCGAAATAGAAAAAATAGCCAATAATCCTGTGGCGCCAACATTTGAAAATACGGTGGTTGCCATTGAAAAAACAGGGCAGTTGTTAGACCGGGCAAGTGCGGTGCTTAGTTTATTAACCGCTACTAATATCAATCCGGAACTGCAAAAAACACAAGTCGAGGTAGCGCCATTATCAGCAGAAGCCAGCGACGTGATCTATTTAAATACCAAACTCTATAAACGCGTAGAAGCTATTTATAAAAAACGCGCGCAATTAAAAAGCGATGACGCACGCAAGTTGGTAGAAACTTATCATAGGGACTTCCTAACGGCAGGCGCAGACCTCGCCGAAGCCGAAAAAAGAAAGCTCAATTTGCTTAACAGGGAAGAAGCGTCTTTAAAAACGAAATTTGCGCAGCAACTACTAGCCGCAACGCTTGATGGCGGTTTGTTAATAGATGATAAGGCCCTGTTGAATGGTTTAACAGAGACTGAAATACAGGCACTGGCACAAAATGCCAAAGACGCCAAACAGGAAGGTAAGTGGCTGATCAGCTTGAAAAGCTCAACCCAACAACCTAATTTTCGGTCGTTGACTAACAGAGCTATACGTCAGAAACTATTTGAGGCATCGTGGACACGCACGCAAAAAGGAAATGATAACGATACCCGGGCGACCATAGCACGGTTAGCACAGCTGCGCGCACAAAAAGCCAAATTACTAGGGTTTTCAACTTTTTCGGCCTGGAAACTGCAGGACCAAATGCTAAAGACCACAGCTAAAGTGGAGCGTTTTCTAAACGAGATGACCCCAGCCGCAGTTGCGAAGGCGAAACAGGAATTATCAGATATACAGAAGATAATAGACCAACAGTACGGAGGCTTTAAAGCGCAGGCATGGGACTGGGATTTTTATGCTGAGCAAGTTCGCAAAGAGAAGTTCGACCTTGATGAGAACGAACTGAAGCCCTATCTGGAGCTTAACACAGTATTAGAGAAAGGCGTTTTTTATGCCGCTAATTTGCTTTATGGGATGACCTTTAAGGAACGGAAGGACCTTCCCGTTTATCATCCGGATGTGCGGGTTTTTGATGTATTGGATAAAGACGGCACCCAATTAGCGCTGTTTTATTGCGATTATTTTAGACGCAGTAATAAGCGCGGTGGCGGATTTACGTCTCTTACTACCGGGCAATCAAAACTAATAGGAAACAGGCCCGTAATTTATAATATTACAAGTTTTCAGGCACCCCAACCCGGCCAGCCGGCATTGCTAACCTTTGACCAGGTACGAACCATTTTTCATGAATTTGGTCATGCCCTGCATGCTTCTTTTTCAAATCAGCGGTACCAAACCTTAACGGCTGTAAACATAGCGCGTGATT
>CBFGNU010000260.1:0-5921 GCA_965650195.1 uncultured Mucilaginibacter sp.
AGAGCTGGATATGGGACTGGCGCTTATTAATCAATATGCCGAAAAGTTTGATGTGTCAAAATTTAAAGATGAGTATAGCGAGTCGCTGCTGAATATCATCAAAGCGAAATCAAAAGGCAAGCGTGCCAAGGTTAAAAAACTCACACCACATAAAACCACCAGCGACGATCTGTACGATCAGTTAATGGCAAGTTTGAATACGAAGAAAGGAGCATAACATGAGCCTGGAGACCTATGTTAAAAAGCGCGATTTTAAACAAACATCTGAGCCCAAAGGCGGAAAAAGCAGCAACAAAACATTATCATTTGTAATACAGCGGCACCATGCCTCACGTTTGCATTACGATTTCAGGCTTGAGCTGGACGGCACACTGAAAAGCTGGGCTGTGCCGAAAGGGCCATCGCTTAATCCAAATGATAAACGCCTGGCCATGATGGTGGAAGATCACCCCATAGATTATCAGCATTTTGAAGGTATCATTCCCAACGGAAACTATGGTGCCGGTGTGGTTATTATATGGGACAAAGGAACATATACCTCATTGGCTGATGACCGAAAGGACGACATAAAGCAATTAAGGGCAGGCCTAAAAGCTGGTAACTTAAAAATCAGAATGGACGGCGATATACTGAAAGGTGAATTCGCCCTGGTGAAAATAAAGAACGCTGAAGAGGACAACTCCTGGCTGCTGATAAAGCACCGGGATGAATATGCGGTTGACGATTTTAATAGTGAGGACCTGGTGCCTGATGCTGTGAAGGCCATGCTGAACAACAAAGACGGTAAAGCCAAAGGATTACCCAAACAGCATAAAGTAAAGGTTGAAAAAAAAAGTCCTGACATTACTGACGACAAAGAAGAAATAGAGGCTCCCAAAAGCTCAGGCAAAGCGTTTTCACCCACACTTGCCAAACTCGATGACAAAGTATTTGATGACGATAATTGGATCTATGAGCGCAAACTGGATGGTTACCGGGCTTTAGGCTATACCGGTAAAGATGCCAGGTTAATATCCCGTAACGATATAGACTTTAGCGCCAAATACAAAAAAATAATCACTGATTTAAAAGCGATTAAGCGCGGCGCTGTGCTGGATGGTGAACTGGTGGTTGAAGATAAGACAGGACAGAGCCGGTTCCAGGCTCTGCAACTCTATAATGGTGACACCAAGGATAAACTGCTGAGGTTTTATGTTTTTGATCTGCTCAGTTTAGATGGGCACGATCTACGGAGCATAGAACTTATAAAACGAAAAAAGCTTTTAAAGGCGCTGATTACACAATTGGATAGCAAATCAATTACATATAACGATCATGTAGTTGGCAAGGGAACCGAATTACTGGCCAAAGCAAAAAAAGAAGGCTGGGAAGGTATTATAGGTAAAGATGCGGAAAGCTTTTACGAGAGTGGTAAGCGGACAGACCGCTGGCGAAAGTTTAAACTTCAGTTATCTCAGGAAGCTATTATATGCGGCTATACTGAGCCTACAGGCTCCCGCAGCCATTTTGGAGCGTTGATATTAGGCATAAAGCAAGGCGACGAGTTGCGCTACATTGGCAATTGCGGAACAGGTTTTAACGAGGCGGGGTTAAATGACATGTTTAAAAAGCTGCAGCCGCTTGAAACGAATGAAAAGCCTTTCAAAGAAAAAGTGCATAACCGTACCAAGGTTACGTGGCTGAAACCTGAATTGGTATGCGAGGTTTGGTACAGTGAATGGACTGCCGACGGGCACCTGCGGCACCCGGTATTTAAAGGTTTGCGTACTGATAAGGAAAAAGAGCAAGTTGTTATGGAAACCACGGATAAGCAAATGGCGGACGATGAGACCATCACCGTAGGTAAGCAAAAACTAAAGGTTACCCACCTGAATAAATTGTTTTGGAAGGAGGAAGGTATCACCAAAGGTCAGTTGATAAATTACTATCGCGAAATGGCCGATTGGATAATACCTTATTTAAAGGATAAGCCAATATCTATGCGGCGCCAACCTAACGGTATTGACGACCCGGGATTTTTCCAGAAAGACAATACAGCTAATCTGCCTGCATGGATAAAAACAGAAAAGCTGTACTCAGAAAGCAACGATAAGGACATAAATTACATAATAGGCAAGGACGCGGCTACTTTGATATACATGGCCAATTTGGGGTGTATAGAAATAAACCCATGGCTAAGCTCTTACAAAAAGCCAGAGAACCCCGAGTTTGTAGTGATTGATATTGATCCGCATGATGTTCCGTTTACACAGGCGGTAGAAGCCGCGCTAAAAACAAAAGAGGTTTTTGAACGCATGCAGCTGGATGTTTTTATTAAAACTTCGGGCTCAAAAGGTCTCCACATCTACTGCTATCTGGGTGCTAAATATGATTACGACCTGGTTAAAATGTTTGCAGAATATGTAGCCAAACAGATCCATGCTGAACTGCCCGATACTACTAGTATAGAACGCAGTCCGGCTAAACGGCCCAATAAAATTTATATCGATTTTTTACAAAACCGTAGAGGGCAAACAATAGCATGCCCCTATTCGGTGCGGCCAAAGCCCGGTGCAACGGTATCTATGCCGCTGCACTGGCATGAGGTAAATGATGACCTTAAATTATCCAACTATACTATTTTCAATACAAAAGAGCGGGTAGAGAATAAAGACGATCCGTGGAAGGATCTAACCGCAAAAAAAGCAGACCTGAAGCAAGCGTTGAAATTGCTGAAAGAATTAGCATAGGGCGCTATTTTTCGTGTTTGTGAGGTTTATTTATTTAAAAAATTAATAATTTTCTTATCACTATCTGTTGTGGCATTTCCTTTGTATAGTTTGCTATAGAAAAACATAAAACATCATTTACCATGGCAACTACAAAAACAGCTAAAAGAGCAGAACAAACTACAGACGTTCAGGAGTCTGCATTGAACGAATTATTTATTGACGAATTAAAAGACATTTATTGGGCGGAAAAACATCTTACTAAGGCCCTGCCTAAAATGGCAAAAGCCGCTACTTCTGATGAGTTGCGTGCTGCTATTGAAAAACATTTGGGCGAAACAGAAAACCACGTTAGCAGATTAGAGGAAGTATTCCAATCAGTTGGTGAAAAAGCAGTCGCTGTTAAATGCGAAGCGATGGAAGGCCTTATTAAAGAAGGTGAAGAAATTGTTAAGGAAACAGAAAAAGGCAGTGTTACCCGTGATGTTGGTATTATCTCTGCTTCACAAAAAATTGAACACTATGAAATAGCATCTTACGGCACCCTGCGTACTTTAGCCGGAGTTTTAGGATACGATGAAGCAGTTGAACTTTTGGAAGTCACTTTAGCCGAAGAAAAACAATGCGATGAGGACCTGACTATTTTGGCCGTTAACGGCATCAATAAAATGGCCAGCACAGAAGCTGAATAATATTTGCCGAAACAATAGAATAACGAGAAAGCCACTCCCGAAAAGGAGTGGCTTTTTTGCTTTAGAAAAAGCCAAAGGTAGCCGTATTACAGCCGTTTCACGTAGATACTTATTAGAAAATAATGCTAAAAAGAGTATACGACTATTAGGAAATGTTTAACAAAAAAAGTCCGCAGGATCATCTCCTACGGACTTGCAATGTTTTTTTGCGCTATATATTAAAGCGCTGTTGGTCTTCTGATAACTCCTAAAATTAAAGAGATAATAGCGATTACAAGCAATACATGGATAATGCCACCCGCTGAATACATAAAGAAGCCAAGCGCCCATCCTATAATGAGAATAACCGCGATGATATACAATAATGAGTTCATGGTAATAATTTTTTAGTTAATGAATTTCATAAGTTGTATTAACTAATACTAAAACAATGCCAAATGGTTGGCTTAATAGAAATCGGCTCTAATAACAAAAAAAACGCCCTTTTTTGAGGGCGTTTTGTCTTTTTTTATTACTTAGAAAGCAATTTAGATCACTCCAGCATCATCCATTTTTTACGCACTACTAATTGCTCAGGCGTGGCGTCTGCCAATTGTTCAATTTTAAATTTAACCTTAGTATCGCGTTTTAGCGTTACCCACATATCTTTTTCCAGGCCATCTCGTACCAGTTTCACAAATATTTTATCTCCCGGCTTCTTCTCCTTGCCGAAAAGCGGTTCTTTACTGTCAACCGGGTGTCCATCAATTGAAATTATTTCATCATTAACGTTTATACCATCGTCCCAGGCAGCTGTCCCACGTATCACCGATGCCACTATCACCCTGCGGGTAACCGGTACCATAGTAATACCCAGCGTTGCGCTATCAATCGCGGCTCTTTCGTCGCGCATTTTACAACCGGCATAGGCCAGGTAGCTGTTGTAATCAATATCGGCAACTCCGTTTATGTGTTTTGCATAAAAATCGTCAAGTTTTTTGCCCGCAAACTTCTCAAGAGCTAATTTAAACTCTGCATCTGTATAGCCACGTTTTTTTACTTTATAGTATTCGTTATACATATACCTCATCACATCATCAAGCGAGTATTTTCCTTTGCTGTTTTTAATTATCTCCAGGTCAAGCATCATGCCTATAACAGCTCCTTTTGTATAATAAGATATAGTGGTGTTGTCTGAATTTTCATTAGGCCGGTACGCTTTTATCCACGCATCGTAACTCGCCATGGCAACACTTTGCACCTTAAGACCAGGCTGATTTTCAAGCTTGGTAATTTGGTTAGCCATAAGGTCAAGATAGTTTTGGGGAGAATATAACTGCGTACGCCGCACTATGATATCCTGATAGTAGGCGGTAAAGCCTTCTGCTATCCAAAGATTGGTGGTGTAATTCTCGTTATCATAATCAAACGGACCTAAGGCAATTGGGCGTAAACGCTTCACGTTCCAAAGGTGAAAATGTTCATGTGCAGCTAACGACAGAAAACTTTCATAAGTACCCTCATGCTTATAACCGAGGCGTGTAGCCCCCAAAGTGGTAGAATTTAAGTGTTCCAGGCCACCGCCACCTTTTAAATAGTTATGAATTATAAAGGTGTAATGCTTGTTAGGGTTTTCGCCGAAAACAGCAACCTCTTCTTTTACTATTAGTGAAAAGTCCTTTTTTATACGTTCTTTATCGTAGTTGCCACCACCGCTCATGGCCACTTCGTAATCAGTGTTGTCAACTTTAAACGTAAATACGTCCTGCATGCCTACTTCTAACGGCGAATCAAACAAAATGTCATAATCAGGGGCGGTGCGGGTAAAGCTATCGCCGTTTACTTTTTCTAAACTTGAAGTAACGGTTGTCCAGCCTTTGTAGGGGATAATGTGGACGGTAGAAGGGTTTTTAAGCATTCCCTCCGGATATATAAAAATATCAGGCGATGAAAGGAACGCGTGTTCAGCATCAATAAAACTGGTACGTACCGATACTTCAAAAGCATATACCTTATACTTAACCGTTATGGCTGGTTTGCCGGTAACATTAACACGCCATATGTTTTTGCGTGTTTTTACTGCCGGTATGGCTTTGCCTGCCGCGCTAACATCTAGTGATCCAATGTTCCTGCTAAACTCGCGCACCAGGTAGGAGCCTGGTGCCCAAACCGGCATTTTAAGATTTAATGTTTTTTGAGCGAGGCCGCTAACGGTCATCTCTATTTCGGCATAATGGGCCTGGGCCTCGGGAAAGGAAATTGTATAGTTAATTTTTACCTTGTCAGCAGCGTATCCGGTATTTGTATTCATCAATATGTACGTTATAAAAAAAAGTGTAGTAAGAAATTTTTTCATAATTGCAATGTATAAAAATATGTGTGTTAGCTTATCAAAAAATTAGGATTAAGTTGTTGTAACATGGTTGATACAAGCAAATATCTCGAAATTGAACTATATACTTATGACTTTTCAACTTACTCATACAAAAAGTTGATAAAGACTTCTGCAAGTATCATTAAAGTCGGCTAAACGGCCGCAAGT
>CBFGNU010000261.1:0-5909 GCA_965650195.1 uncultured Mucilaginibacter sp.
AAACGGGAGTTGTCTGGCGCCAATTAACTTTGAAAGGCACGATACATGCATTTAAAATAATGATGGGTTTTAAGCCCACGGCTATTTATATTTAAACCTGCTGACATACCGTTGTCATTACCCATGTGTTTCTTTGAACAAGCTTGCACGTTGTACGTTATAAGTTTTACGTTGTAGGTAAGAAAAGTGTAAATAAAAACGTACCACGTATAACGTAATACGTAAAACCTTCACAAAACAAGTATTTTTGCATCAACACATGGATTTTAAACTAACTTCTCAATACCAACCCACCGGCGATCAGCCCGGCGCTATAAAACAACTGGTAGACGGCGTTAATGGCGGCGAAAACTACCAAACGCTGTTGGGTGTAACCGGCTCAGGTAAAACGTTTACGGTTGCAAATGTTATCGCGCAAACGCAGAAGCCTACGCTGGTATTGAGCCATAATAAAACCCTTGCCGCACAGTTGTACGGCGAGTTTAAGCAGTTCTTCCCCGAAAACGCGGTGAACTACTTTGTATCCTACTACGACTACTACCAGCCCGAGGCCTTCATACCCACCACTAACACCTACATAGAAAAGGACCTGCAGATAAACGAGGAGATTGAGAAACTTCGTCTGCGCACCACCTCGGCATTAATGAGCGGGCGGCGGGACGTTATTGTGGTGTCGTCTATATCGTGCAT
This sequence comes from uncultured Mucilaginibacter sp., assembly GCA_965650195.1. GTDB lineage: Bacteria > Bacteroidota > Bacteroidia > Sphingobacteriales > Sphingobacteriaceae > Mucilaginibacter. The sequence goes on from CBFGNU010000261.1 coordinate 691, forward strand.
TTACGGTATGGGTAACCCGGAAGACTTTGCCGCTTCGGTATTTAAGTTTGCGGTTGGTACAAGGATAAGTCGCAATGCCTTTTTGCACCGTTTGGTTGAGATATTATACGCCCGCACCACTGCCGATTTTAAACGCGGTACATTCAGGGTAAAGGGCGATACGGTGGATATCTTCCCTGCTTATATGGATCATGCCTACCGCATCTCTTTCTTCGGCGATGATATTGAGGAGCTAAGCACTTTCGACATCGGCACCGGCAAAACGGTAGAGAAGATGACGCACATGGTGCTGTACCCTGCAAACCTGTACGTTGCTCCGAGAGAGCGTTTCCAGCAATCCATCTGGGCCATACAGGAAGAACTGGAGAGCCGCAAGAAGCAATTTATAGGTGATGGCCGCTTTTTAGAGGCCAAGCGTTTAGAGGAGCGGGTAAACTACGATCTGGAGATGATCCGCGAGTTAGGTTACTGCTCAGGTATTGAAAATTACTCCCGCTTTTTTGATGGTCGCGCGCCCGGGGCAAGGCCGTTCTGCTTGTTAGACTATTTCCCGGATGATTACCTGATGGTGATTGACGAGAGCCACGTAACGGTACCGCAGATCCGTGCCATGTATGGCGGCGACAGGTCGCGCAAGATCTCGTTGGTTGATTATGGGTTCCGCTTGCCTGCGGCATTGGACAACCGTCCGCTTAACTTCCAGGAGTTTGAGCGGCTGGCACCGCAAACCATTTATGTAAGCGCTACGCCTGCCGATTTTGAACTGGAGAAATCAGGCGGTGTAGTGGTAGAGCAGGTGATACGCCCTACAGGGCTGCTTGATCCGCTGATTGATGTGCGCCCTGCCGTTAACCAGGTGGATGACCTGCTGGATGAGGTAGATAAAACCATTAAGCAAGGCGACCGTGTACTGGTAACTACCCTCACCAAACGTATGGCGGAGGAACTGGCTAAATACATGGACCGCCTGAATATAAAATGCCGTTATATCCACTCAGAAGTGAAGACCCTGCAACGGGTAGAGATACTGCGCGATCTGCGTTTGGGTGTATTTGATGTGCTGATAGGCATCAACTTACTACGTGAGGGATTAGACCTGCCGGAGGTATCATTGGTTTGTATTTTGGATGCTGATAAGGAAGGGTTTTTGCGTTCAGAGCGTTCACTTATACAAACTATTGGTCGCGCGGCACGTAATGATCGAGGCCGGGTTATTATGTATGCTGATAAGATAACTGACTCGATGCAGATAACCATGGACGAAACCAACCGCCGCCGCGAAAAGCAGATCCTTTATAACGCCGAGCACGGTATCACCCCAACAACAGTAGGCAAAACCAAGGCGGAGATTATTGAGCAAACATCGGTTATGGATTTTCAGGGTGGGGTGCAGAAGGCTTATGTGGAAACGGATACGCTTACCCTTGCTGCCGACCCGATTGTGCAATACATGAGCAAAAGCGATCTGAAAAAATCCATCGACAATACTAAAAAAGACATGCTGGCAGCAGCCAAGGATATGGACTTTTTGCGTGCCGCCAAACTACGCGATGAAATGTTTGCCCTGGAGAAGATGATGGAAGAGAAGTTTAGCTAGTGGATGTGCAGATATGCGTATGTGCAGATGCATGGCTATGCAAATATTCGAAATTATATCATTAGCACATCTGCACATCGAATAATGACACTTTCCTGGTGTAACAATCTCTTACAATCCTGCATCAAACAATTGTGTAAAATCATAAGCAATCATTTTACACGTTATAGTGTTATATTTGTAGTTTAAACCTGTTAAAAGAATGTTTTTACGTTTTCTGCTAATTTGTATCCTGATTATATATGCCGTTCGCCTGCTGCTCCGCTTTTTAATACCCTTGTTTTTTCAAAGTTTGGTAAATAAAGCGCAACAGGGCCAACAAGGTTATAATGCCCAAAATCAGCAAAAGCCTACGGGAAAGATCAATATAGATTTTATACCCGAGGAGGCTACCAAAAGTAAAGTGCCCGATACCGAAGGCGACTTTGTTGAATACGAAGAAATTAAAAAGTAAATGATTCCCGAAGAACTATATAAGCGCAGGCGCAGGCATGATAATACGCCGGCTACTATGGTTCTGATTATTACCAACTACATAGTTGCCACTATACTTTTTACCTCAATAAGTGCGAGCAGCTGGTTTTTTTACGTGGTTTTGGCAGGCTTAGCATGGTATAACTTCTACACCATCCGCCGCAACCGCGATGAGATAACCCGCGTTAATATTATTGCCTATGTGGTTGGCTGGGCCGGCATTGTTTTGCTGTATTTTGTAACCCGTAATATTTAAGCGAAAATCCTTTTTAGCTTTGCCGTTTCAATTGTCGCTTAAATTTCTATTTTTGGGCGTTACAATTAATTCCAATTTAAATCAAGTAGATGAATAACTGGTTCAAGCGCAATGGCATCCATTTTGCCATTATCGGCATATTTTTTATAATGTGCTTTGTTTATTTTACGCCTGCGTTTCAGGGTAAAACCTTAGGCCAAAGCGACGTAACCGGCGCGCAATCAACCCAAACGGAAATAAATACCTATAAAGACAAGGGCCAAACCATATTATGGACCAACCAGATTTTTGGCGGCATGCCAGTGTTTCAGATCTGGGTGCCTTATACCAATAATATTACCAGCCATGTTATTATCGCGTTAAAAGCGGTTTTCCCCAACCCAATTGATACAGTAATGATATTATTAATTGGGGCATACTTTTTATTTATTGTGTTAAAGCTTAACCCCTGGCTGGCCGCAGCTGGCGCGGTGGCGTTCACGTTCTCATCCTACAACATTATTTACATAGTAGCGGGGCACTCCAACCAAGCCTTTGCCATTGCTTTTTTCGCGCCTATAATAGCGAGCATAATTTTAACGCTTCGCGGAAAGCACATATTGGGCGGAGCCTTAACAGCTTTCTTTTTGGCGATGGAAATACGCGCCAATCACCTGCAAATGACCTACTACCTGATGCTGGCCGTATTTATTCTGGTTATTGTAGAGGTATTCCACGCTGTAAAAAACAAAACAATGCCCCAGTTGCTAAAATCTGTGGGATTTTTAGTGGCAGGTTTGGGCCTGGCTGTAGCGGTAAATGCATCCATGTTATGGAGCAATGCTGAATACGCGAAGGAAACTATCCGTGGGCAATCCAACCTAAAAGCAATGGTTAACGAACCAAGCACCGGCCTTGCTAGAAGCTACGCCTACCAATATAGCCAGGGCGTAGGCGAATCCCTTTCATTTTTGGTTCCTAATATTTATGGCGGCGGAACGGGTACTGAACCCATTGACCAAAACTCTAATATAACAAAAGCCTTTATTGCCAAAGGAATACCCGAAGCAGATGCTGTAAAAGTCGCTACACAGATAAGCTATCAATTTCCTGGCATGAATGCTTATTGGGGTGAAAAAAGACCATCTACCAGCGGGCCCTGGTATTTTGGCGCTGCTGTGTGCTTCCTCTTTGTATTCGGTTTAATTATAGTTAAGGACCGCCTTAAATGGTGGGTACTATCAACAGTGGTCCTTACTATGCTGCTGTCTTTTGGCAGTAATTTCCCTTTCGTTTCAGATCTTTTCTTTAACTATTTTCCGTTATACAATAAGTTCCGCGCGGTTGAATCTATTCTCTCCGTTACAATGCTTTGCTTTCCACTGTTAGCTATCCTGGCGGTAAAAGAACTTGTAGAAAATACAGATAAAAAAGCGCTTCAAAAAAAGGCGCTGCTATCATTGTACATCACCGGCGGTATTGCATTAGTGCTTGTTGTATTGCCTGATGCTATTCTAAGCTTCCGCCCTTCAGACCAGGCAGAAGGTATTTCTGCGCTTACGCAGGCTTTACAGGGCAATACCAGCTTTCCTTCAGCTTCGGCAATAGCTAACGGTATTGTTCAGGATAGAATAAGCCTTGCACGTACGGACGCAGTAAGATCATTAATATTCGTGGCACTGGCGTTCGGCATAGTTTTTCTTTACATCAAACAAAAGATCAATGCTACCATACTGTCTCTGGCATTTTTAGCGCTGGTATTAATAGACCTTTGGCAGGTGGATAAGCGCTACTTAAAAGATGAAAACTTTGCCGAAAAGCAATTAACCAACAAGCCTGAGCCGCGCGAAGTTGATACTTTTATAGCACGCGATACGGACCCTAATTTCAGGGTTTTTGATGCAACTGCGGGGCTATTGCAGGATACTTATAATCCATTCTTTCACAAGTCGTTCGGCGGGTACTCTGCCGCAAGACTAAAACGTTTCCAGGAACTAATAGATGCGCAGTTCAGCAAAAGTGTAAACCAGGATGTGTTGGATATGCTGAACATGAAATACATTATCACTTCTGATCCTTCAAACGGGTCGGTAAAAATGCAGGTTAATCCTACAGCTTGCGGCAATGCATGGTTTGTGAAAAGTGTAAAATATGCAAAAACGGCTGATCAGGAAATGCAGGCCATTAGTAGTTTCGATCCAAAACTGGAGGCCATAGTTAATGAGCAGTTTAAGCCATTAGCAGGCAATGAGACCACATTTGACCCGGCCGCCACAATTAAGTTAGTACACTACAGCCCGGATACCTTAAAGTACAAAAGCGGATCAACCGCTGAGCAGATAGCGGTTTTCTCTGAAATATATTACGATAAAGGCTGGAAGATGTATATTGATGGTAAAGAAACACCTTACTTCCGTGCCGATTACCTATTGCGTGCAGCTAAAATACCTGTAGGTAACCATGATATTGAATTTGTTTTCCACCCGGCATCCTATTACACCGGCGAGGGTATTTCGTTAGCAGGTTCAATTCTGCTGGTATTAGCCATTGGGGCGGCGGGTTATACCGAGACACGAAAGAAAACTGCAAAAAAAGCGTAAAGTGCTTTGCATTAATAGAAAAGGATGGCCGGTGCCATCCTTTTTTGTTAGTGAAACTCGCTATGGGGCTTGTAGAAAAATAATTTAAATTTGAGCCCGTCAATAATTATAACCAATTATACCAGCCTGATAAATGAAGAAAATATCTATTTTATTACTGTCCGCCTTATTGGCCGGATGCGCTCAAAAAGAAAAGCAAGCTTTTACTGTACACCTGGTAACTGTTGATCCGGGCCACTTCCACGCCGCGTTGGTGCAAAAAACCATGTATCCCGAAGTAGATACCGTAGTGCAGGTTTACGCCCCGGAGGGA
>CBFGNU010000262.1:0-5906 GCA_965650195.1 uncultured Mucilaginibacter sp.
ACGCCCTATCCTGATGACATCTTTCGCGTTTATCGCTGGCTTAATTCCGCTTTGTATTGCAACGGGTGCGGGAGCCGTAGGTAATAGGTCAATTGGTACCGCTGCCGCTGGCGGTATGTTATTCGGTACCATTTTCGGTGTATTTATCATCCCGGGCCTGTACGTCATTTTTGCATCAATGGATAAAAAGAAGCCTCAAGAGTGTGTAGTCCCTGTTCAGGTATTAGAATCTGAACATTTAAACCATCATCATCATCAATAATGCGACATCCTATAAAATCCTATAAATTCTACGTTCTCATCCTGCTGTTTGCCATGGCGGCAGGATGCAAGAACTATAAAGCCATAACGGTAAAATCAGAAAAGGCTTTACCTACTACTTTTGAAACAGCCGCCGCTGATACTACTACTATAGCCACGCTGCCTTCAAAGAGCTTTTTTGCTGATCCTTTGTTGACCCAGCTTATCGATACTGCATTTAGCTCTAATTTGGATCTGCAGGCTACTCTGCAACGCGTGGAAATGGCAGCTGCCAATTTCAAGTACAGTAAGTCTTTGCTGCTGCCTTGGGTAAATTTTAACGTGAGTGCGGGCGCTGACCGTTTTGGTGCTTACACTATGAATGGTGTGGGCAACTATGATACCAACCTGTCAAATAATATTAACGATAAGCAGAAGATCCCTACCAGCCCAACGCCCGATCTGTTTGTTGCTTTGCGAAGCTCGTGGGAAGTTGACCTTTGGGGCAAGCTTAAAAGTCAAAAGAAAGCGGCTTTAGTTCGTTACTTAGCCACGCAAAGCGGATACAGGTTGGTCTCAACCGAATTAACTGCGCAAATAGCTGCTAACTATTATGAGTTACTTGCGTTAGACAGCGAACTGGGTATCATCAAAAAAAATATAGTACTACAGGAAAGCGCGCTCGAAATTGTACAAATTCAAAAACTAGGTGGCCGTGCTACAGAATTGGCAGTACAGCAATTTGTAGCTCAACTAGCCTATACAAAAGGCTTACAGTATGAAGTATCGCAACAAATAACTGAAGTAGAAAATGCATTGCGGTTACTTACAGGTAGTTTTAATCGCCCTATAGCGCGTGATACGTCCATTATAGCACTTAAAGAGCCGCGTCAGTTGAGTACAGGTATACCTACCCAATTGTTGCTTAACCGGCCGGATATACGCCAGGCTGAGTTGGAACTAGCCGCGCTTAACGCCGATATCCGCTCTGCAAGGGCCGCGTTCTTCCCAGCTTTAACCATTGATGCTTATGGCGGATATAATGCCTTTAAAGGCGCATTGTTATTTAATCCTGCGTCTGCCGTTTATGGCATCGTTGGAGGGCTCACAGCCCCGGTGCTCAACCGACGACGCATAAAATCTGACTATGAATATAAAGTAGCCGAAGCTAAGGCCGCGCTTTACGATTATCAGAAAATTATCATCGGTGGTTACCAGGAGGTAATGAACAGTCTTAGAGGCATGGATAACTTCCATAAATATTACCAGTTAAAGCAGGAAGAGGTAACGGCATTAAATAATGCAGTAAGTGTATCAAGAGACCTTTACCTTGTTGGTCGCGCAACTTATCTGGAAGTTATTATGGCACAGCGAAATGTACTTGATGCTGAATTGCAATTAGCTGTTACTAAAAAGAATATATTTTTAAACGAGGTGAAATTATACCGTGCTTTAGGCGGCGGCTGGCGCTAAAATTTTTTGTAAAGTTGGGGTGGGGATCAGTTTGGTCTTCGCCCTTTTTTTATTACAGTTCGTCTCTTATCATGAGCAAACAATTTCGCATTGAGGCGGTTATAATATCGCACTATAAAATATCCTGCCATGAACAGAACAATTGGAATTATAATAATAGTGATTGGCGCAGTGATGCTGATCTGGACCGGCTTTACTTACACTAAGAAAGAAAAAGTAGTTGATGCGGGTCCTTTGGAAATATCTGCAGACAAAGAAAAAACTGTTACCTGGCCGCCATATGCAGGCGGTATTTTACTTGTAGGCGGCATAATTATTTTCGCAACAGCCAAGAAATCGTAGATCTTAACACGTAGGTAACCTAAAACTTACTTAATGCAAGCATGTTGCTTTTAGTTTTTAATAGCTATATTTGTCGCGCGTTATGAAGAATAGGACGATAAAAATTATAGCTGCCTTTACTCTGCTTCTGTGTTTTACCACGGGACAGGTCATTGTTTTTACCCACAGCCACGTTACCTCCTTTTCTAAAACAAACCCGTCGAAACACAGTGCGCCCGCCAGCACAGACGAGAATTGTAAAATTTGTCAGCTTAACCATAGTTCAACAGCACTTTTAAGTGTCGACCTGAATCATACCGTAATTTATGGTACCGTTTATAAACGACTGCAGTTAGCAGGCCTTTCCTATCAAAGTATATCGCTGGTTCTAGCGGCAACGCGCGGCCCGCCGCTTATTTAACCGAAGCAAGCGTGCCTGTTAGGGCATAATTAATCCTTTGTTAAAAATTCAGTTAAACATTCTTGTAATGAAACTAAAATTATTATTCAGCTTTTTTATAGCTGTAATATTTCCATATTATTTATTCGCAAGCGCCACTGGCTCGGTAAGCGGCACTATAACAGACGCCAAAACAGGCGAAAATTTGCCGGGCGCTGTAATTACCATATCTCAGTTACGGTTGAGTACAATTAGTGATGCAAACGGCCAATTCTCATTTGCCTCACTCCCATCCCGGGGCCGCTACGTTATTGAAGCACGTTATTCGGGTTATAAAACACAAGTAAAAACTATTGACCTTGCTACCGGCGGCGCTTTAAATTTCGCGCTGGAGCGTAGTATTGTTGAGATAAAAGAGGTGGTAATTACCGGTACGCCTATAACATCCAGCAATAAAAGTAACAGCACTTCGGCAAGCAGCGTATCGCGTGAGGAACTGCTTGCGCCTTCAACAAATTTGGTAGACGCATTGTCGCGCCAGGTACCCGGCATGGGGCAAATTACCACCGGTGGTGCCATATCAAAACCCGTTATCCGCGGCCTTAGTTATAATCGGGTGGTTACTCTTACCAACGGTGTAAAACAACAAGGCCAGCAATGGGGCGATGAACACGGTATAGAAATAGATCAAAATCAAGCCGATCGCGTTGAAGTGCTTCGCGGTGCAGCCTCCCTTCTATATGGATCTGACGCTATTGGCGGCGTTATCAATGTACTTGATCCCTTAGTGCCCTCGCCGGGAAAAATGAAAGGCGAGGTATTGAGCAGCTACGCAACCAATAACGGCCTCACTAATACATCATTAATGTTAAGTGGTAACAATAACGGTTTCGTATGGCGCGGCCGTGGCTCATATCAAAACGCATACTCCTTTAAAACTCCGGTGGGTTATTATGACAACAGCGGCTTTAATAACACCAGTTTGAGCGGCATGCTTGGCCTTAATAAAGAGTGGGGGTATTCTCACCTTAATTTCTCCTATTTTAAAAACAACATAGGTTTTAACGAAGCAGAACCGGGCGACGCGTTATATACGGATAAAGCCAGCAGTCGCACACTTGATTTCCCAAGGCAGGATATCCGCCATTATAAACTGGCATTAAATAATAATTTCATCATCGGTAATAATACTCTTAAACTTGATCTTGGTTATCAAAAGAATCAACGCCGCGAACTGGAAAACTTAGACCCCGCCCTGTTTTTTGACCTAAATACTTTTTCTGCGGATGCCAAATATTATTTAGGAGAGGCAGATGGCTGGCAACCCATAATAGGCTTGAGCGCATCGAACGAACGTAGTACGAACAAAGGTTTTGAATACCTGATTCCAGATTATGACCAGACATCTGTAGGAACTTTCGTCTACATCAAAAAGTCGTGGGATAAAAACACCTTTAACGCGGGTTTACGTTACGATTATATAAATAACGATGGCAAACAGCTTTTTGTAAATGGTGCCGAACAATTTTCGGGATTTAAAAACAGGTTCAGCAACCTGAGCGGTGCTGTTGGCTACACCCACTCCTTTAACGACGCTCTCACTTTTAAAGCTAACGCAGGTTCAGCATTTCGTGCCCCCAACCCTGCCGAGTTGGGTTCAAATGGTGCACATGAAGGCACTGTGCGTTACGAGATAGGCAACCCCAATCTGAAACCTGAACGCAGTTATCAGGCCGATGCTACGCTTGATTTTGATGCCGATATATTTTCGGGAAGTTTTGGCGTGTATGAAAACTATATTAACAATTACATATATGCATCGGCAAAGGCCGGAGAACAAATTACCCAGCCCGATGAAAATGGCGATCCGCAAAACTTTGACGTCTATCGTTACGGACAGGTAAACGCAAACCTTTACGGCCTGGAAGGAAGCCTTAATCTGCACCCTGCCGGGTTTCTTCATTTTGACAATGCATTCTCATACACCCACGCACAAAACAACACATTCAATAGGCCACTCGCGCTTATACCAGCAGGGGTTATTCATAATACATTACGGTTTGAACCTAAAGTAACCAGATTAAAAAACTTTTACATCTCGTTAGGTCTTGATAATTTTTTTAGTCAGAACCGTATTGACCCAACTTTTGAAACACCGGCAGGTGGTTACACGCTGCTAAACGCGGGCGTAGGTGCAACATTTAACATAGGCAAACAGGCTGTTAAACTAGCCGTATCAGGAAATAACCTGACTGATAAACGCTACTATGACGCGCTTAACCGCCTGCGCCCGGGACGTTTGGCGTTAACGGATCCTACGTTCGGGGTTTACAATCCCGGGCGGAACGTAACTTTCAGCTTATACGTACCGCTTAATATCAATTAGACTGTCTTTAATACTTTACGATCCTTCTCCCTCTTGGGGGAAGGATTTTTTTTGTTACCCGCAAATATTATAGCAAAAAGTTCCTCATCAAAAACATAGTGCTTTTAAGGGTTGAGCCTGTTTATGATTAATTTATATATTTGATAACCAAATATATAAATCAATAAAAAATGAACACGCTAAAATCGATGAAAGCCCTGGCTTTTGTTTTTTGTTTTGCTCTGCAAGTTGCATTTTCACAGGCACCTGTAGAAAAATATCCGGTTGATTCTGCTTCGGTAGTACACGCAGGTGTGCCACAGGGCGAATTAATACAATTGCCTTTTACGGAATCCAAAATATTCCCCGGAACGACGCGCACGGTTACTATTTATGTACCTGCGCAATATGACGGAAAAAAAGCCGCTTGCTTATATGTAAATCAGGACGCCGTTCAGTTTAAAGCGCCTACGGTTTTTGATAATTTGATCAATAGTAAAGAAATGCCTGTTACAATTGGAGTTTTTGTAACCCCCGGACAAGTGGTTGCCGAAAACACACAAACTGCCAGTAACCGTAACAACCGCAGCTATGAGTATGATGGCTTAGGCGATAACTACGCACGATTTTTACTGACTGAGGTTTTACCATTTGTTGAGAAACAGAAAACTAAAGACGGCCGTGTGATTATGCTTTCAAAAAGCGCTAACGACAGGGCTATTGGCGGGCAAAGCAGCGGTGCTATTGCAGGTTTTAATGTTGCCTGGGAACGTCCGGAATCTTTCTCGAGGGTTTTCAGCGCGATAAGCACCTTTGTTGGCTTACGCGGTGGAGAAAGATTCGCCACCCTAATACGGAAATATGAGCCCAGACCGATAAGAGTATTCTTGCAGGATGGCACAAACGACCTAAACAACTATGCAGGTGACTGGTGGATAACCGCGCAAATGATGGAACGGGCATTTAAGTTCGCCGGTTATGAGGTGGAGCACTCATGGGGTGAAGGAGCCCACAACAGTACTCACGCCACAGCGGTATTTCCGCAGGCTATGCGCTTTTTATGGAAGGGCTACCCTGAGCCGGTTAAAGTCGGAATTTCAAAGAATG
>CBFGNU010000263.1:0-5873 GCA_965650195.1 uncultured Mucilaginibacter sp.
GATCCGGGTATAAAAATAGAAGAAGGTTATAAGGAATACGAGGAAGGGGTTGCCAACAATTACTTCGCCACCTATCCAAACGGCGAACTTTATACAGGCAGTGTTTGGGCCGGCCGCAGCCACTTCCCCGATTTTTTTAACGAAGAGGTACGTGAGTGGTGGGGCAAGGCTTTTACTGCGCTTACGGAAGTTGGAGTAGAGGGTTTTTGGAATGATATGAACGAACCCGCCGCCTGGGGGCAAAATATACCGCCAATTGTAAAATTTGGCGAGCGTTATATGCCTGAGGTAAGGAATGCCTATGGCATGCAAATGTCGCGCGCAACACAGGCCGGGACAAAGAAACTTTTAAATAATAAAAGACCATTTATACTTACCAGGGCCGCTTATGCAGGTACGCAGCGATATTCAGCTATTTGGACCGGCGACAATTCTGCAAGCGATGAACATATGCTGTATGGACAGCGATTGGTAAATAGCCTGGGTCTTGGAGGGTTTTCATTTACTGGTGTAGATATCGGCGGCTTTATGGGTAATCCTACCCCGGAATTGATGGTGCGTTGGAACTCGTTAGGTGTATACACACCCATGTTCCGTAACCATGCAGCGTTGGGTATGAACATGCGCGAGCCGTGGGAGTGGGGCGAGGAAAACGAAAGTATTATCCGTAAGGATATAGAACAGCGTTACAAGTTGCTTCCATATATCTACTCAGGTTTTTATGAGTCATGCCAAACTGGTATGCCGCTAAGCCGCACTTTGGCTATTGATTATACATGGGATGAAAATGTGTATGACAAGCGTTTCCAAAATCAATCGCTCTTTGGCGATGCAATATTGGTTGCACCGGTTAGAAGTACTGAACATACTGCCTATGTTTATCTGCCGCAAGGTGAATGGTATCGTTTAAGCACAGATGAGTACTTTGAAGGCGGGCAAATAGTGAAGGTTCCGGCGCCATTGGATGACCTGCCCGTGTTTATCAAAGGCAGTGCTATCATTCCTATGCAAAGTTTAGTTCAAAGCACGGCGGACCTATGCAATGGTACATTGTACATCCATGTTTGGAATGGAGTTGCCGAAAATGAGTTCACTTATTATGAGGATGATGGGATAAGCTATAATAATGAAAAAGGAGAATATTACAAGCGTATCATCCGGTTTGATCCGCAGGATAGGGTAGTAACATTCTCAGAAGTGGAAGGGGATTTTAGCTCAAAGTATCAATTTTTGCAGGTAGTGTTACATGGGTTTGAAAACCGGGAGATTTTGGAAAGTGTCGATAACGCTAATTCTCTAATAACTGTAAATTATTGAAAGTGTTGACGAAAGGGGCCGCAATTAGTTCCCCATGATATTTTTTCGCAAGTTTTTTCTATCTTAATGGCGTAAAGCCATGAAACACGACGATCACCTTTTAGACCAGCATGACCCTCAGCGCCGAGATTTTCAAATAGAGCGCCTTATCCTTTTTACTGACGCAGTATTCGCAATTGCAATAACGTTGTTAATAATTGAGATCAAAGCTCCCGAAGGTCACGATAAGAATACACGCCAGCAAGTAGTTGATCTTTTAAATATGATCCCAAAGTTCATCGGTTTTATGATGAGCTTTTTTGTTATAGCTATTTACTGGCGAAGTCACCACCGTATATTTGGTTTTGTGACCAATTTTACGGAGAAACTGATATGGATAAATATGTTGTTTCTGTTTACAGTGGTTTTGATGCCATTTTCGTCAGCATACTTTAGCGAAAATCAAACGCAAACGGTTCCGTTTATATTTTACAATGCCAACGTTATCATCATGGCACTGGTTAATTACCGAATAATTAATTATGTGTTCAATCCTGCTAATAACATAGCTGCGCACTTGCCATCGGCGCAGTTTTTACATTTGTTCAGAATGCGAGCTATAGCCATACCTTTATTCTTCTTTTGCTGCTTATTAATCCCGCTTTTTTTCGGGGCACCGGTCTCTATTTTTGGAGTGCCGTTTCCGGTTATATATTGTCTGATTTGGCCGATGATGTTTTTGTTAAACCGCTATAATAAGCGTAAATTCATGACTAAGCCGGTAATTGCCCGCAGGGCCGCTACAGAGTAAAAGCATATATCCAAAGATACAAAAACAAAAGCCCTCTCCAGTCAACCGGAGAGGGCTTTAATATATATTGAGTTTACTTATTGTATTACTTCACTTCTTCAAAGTCAACATCAGTAACATCGTCAGCTGCACCTTGAGCGTTACCGGCGTTGCCACCAGCTTGGCCTGCATCAGCGCCAGGTTGTTGTCCGGCTTCGGCAGATGCTTTGTACATGTCCTCAGAAGCTGCTGTCCATGCAGTGTTCAGTTCTTCCTGTGCTACTTCAATATCAGCTAAGTTTTTAGATGCATAAGCAGTTTTAAGCTTAGTTAAGCCTTCTTCAATTGCACCTTTTTTATCAGCAGGTATTTTATCGCCGTATTCTTTCAGTTGTTTTTCTGTAGAGAAGATCAAGGCATCGGCACCGTTCAGTTTTTCAACCTCTTCTTTAGCCTTTTTGTCAGCATCAGCATTAGCTTCTGCTTCGTCCTTCATCTTTTTGATCTCAGCGTCAGTTAAACCTGAAGAAGCTTCAATGCGTATTTTCTGCTCTTTGCCGGTTGCTTTATCTTTTGCAGATACATGCAATATACCGTTAGCATCAATATCAAAAGTTACTTCAATTTGAGGCACGCCACGAGGAGCTGGTGGAATACCATCCAGGTGGAAACGGCCTATAGTGCGGTTAGCAGATGCCATTGGGCGCTCACCTTGCAAAATGTGGATCTCAACAGATGGCTGACTATCTGACGCGGTAGAGAACACTTCCGATTTTTTGGTCGGGATAGTAGTGTTTGATTCTATCAGTTTGGTCATCACACCACCCATGGTTTCAATACCTAAAGAAAGTGGGGTAACGTCTAACAGTAACACGTCCTTCACTTCGCCGGTTAATACACCGCCTTGAATAGCTGCACCAATAGCAACCACTTCGTCCGGGTTAACACCTTTTGAAGGCGCTTTGCCGAAGAATTTTTGTACAGCATCTTGTATAGCAGGTATACGGGTTGAACCACCTACTAAAATGATCTCGTCAATATCGCTTGTGCTGTAACCAGCATTTTTCAAAGCAGTTTTACAAGGTTCAATAGTACGTTTGATCAGGCTGTCAGCCAGTTGCTCAAATTTAGCACGGGTTAAAGTTTTAACCAAGTGCTTTGGCACACCGTCGCCGGCGCTGATATATGGCAAGTTGATTTCCGTTTGAGTTGAGCTTGATAACTCAATTTTAGCTTTCTCTGCTGATTCTTTTAAACGTTGCAAAGCCATTGGGTCTTTACGCAGATCAATCCCTTCGTCGCTTTTAAATTCGTCAGCCATCCAGTCAATAATAACCTGGTCAAAGTCGTCACCACCTAAGTGCGTATCACCATCGGTTGATTTTACTTCGAAAACGCCATCGCCTAACTCCAGTACAGATACGTCATGCGTGCCGCCACCGCAGTCAAACACAGCAATTTTCATATCCTTATGTGCTTTGTCCAAGCCATAAGCAAGTGCGGCAGCAGTAGGCTCGTTAATTATACGACGTACTTTTAAACCAGCAATTTCACCGGCTTCTTTAGTAGCCTGGCGTTGCGCATCGTTAAAGTAAGCAGGTACGGTAATAACCGCTTCTGTAACTTCATGACCTAAAAAGTCTTCGGCAGTTTTTTTCATTTTCTGCAAAATCATTGCAGAAATTTCTTGTGGCGTGTATTTACGGTCGCCAATTTCAACACGTGGTGTGTTGTTGTCGCCTTTTACTACGCTGTAAGGTACGCGGTCAGCCTCTTTAGTAACCTCGTTAAACTGGTTACCCATGAAGCGTTTAATAGATGAAATAGTTTTGGTAGGATTAGTAATAGCCTGACGTTTTGCAGGATCACCCACCTTACGCTCGCCATTGTCGATAAAAGCCACTACTGACGGCGTAGTACGTTTGCCCTCGCTGTTAGCTATAACTACAGGTTCGTTACCTTCCATTACAGACACGCAGGAGTTTGTTGTTCCTAAGTCGATTCCGATTATTTTAGACATATGATTATTGTTTCTTTACTTGATTGTTTTACCTAATACAAGCTTATTAACAAGGGTTGTGCCAAATTAAGTTTGTCAGTTTTTATTGAGGCTAAAGGTAAAAGGTGAAAGGTAAAGGGTATAATTAGTCAGAATTTGGGTGGAAACGGTGACAGGTTGGCAGGGTTGCTTAGGCATTACTAATCATGATACATAATTGAGAAGCATTTCCCTATCTTTAAAACGGAAACCAATCTAATCCTATGCTCCGCAACTCAAAAGCAGACCGCTCGCTTACTGAAAACTTATTGCTGGCCTCGTCGACAGCTACAGTTTCAGGCATAACCAACGTGGCGGGGATGGTAGCATTTCTGGCTTGTACATCAAACATTACAGGGCATGTGGCCACTTTATCAAAGCATTTGGTTGAGCAAAATTTTGGCGAAATATTGGTGTTTGCCATATGGCTCTTTATGTTCTTCGCCGGCGCTTTTATGTCGAGCTTTATTGTGCGTTCGTTAGAGGACAAAGGTTATTATAGAGCCCACGCTACACCCATT
The DNA here is from genome assembly GCA_965650195.1 of uncultured Mucilaginibacter sp. Taxonomy (GTDB): domain Bacteria; phylum Bacteroidota; class Bacteroidia; order Sphingobacteriales; family Sphingobacteriaceae; genus Mucilaginibacter. Next base: position 4,646 of record CBFGNU010000263.1, read on the forward strand.
GTTATAGAAATAGTTATACTATTATTTGTAGCGATATATGGTCACAATTTCTATCAGGAAACGGATACCGAAAGGGAGATAGTTATAGCGGCTACTTTATTTTGTATGGGATTACAGAATAGTTTGGTTTCGGTTATTTCCGGCGGGTTGATAAAGACATCGCACTTAACAGGTTTGTTTACCGATCTGGGGGGCGATATTTCCGACTGGCTGCATCCCAAGGTGCAAACTACAGAGCTTATCAGAAATAAAATAAGAATCCGCTTCACCGTTTTAGGTTTTTATTTTTTGGGTGGTATAATTGGCGGATACTTCTTTAATTTGTACGAGTTCGGCATATTTTACGCAGTGCCGGTAATATTGGCGGCTATTTTATATTACGATTCGTCAGCGGCCGCTTTAAAAAAGATAACAAGCAGGTTTGCAAAAGCCAAATAACATTTTATAAAACACCTATGTGCGCAAAAATTCACGATACCGGTCATATAACCTACGAAAGCCTTTTAGCGGGCAACGAAAAATTCATCGCAAAATCACTTGAGCTCGACCCACAATATTTTGAAAAACTGGCAAAAGGGCAAAATCCGCCGGTGCTATGGATAGGCTGCGCCGATAGCCGCGTGCCCGCCAACCAGATCACCAACACCCAGCCAGGCGAAATATTTGTACACCGTAATATCGCCAACATGGTTATCCATACGGATATGAACATGCTAAGCGTGCTGGATTATGCCGTGAACGTTTTAAAAGTAAGGCATGTAATTGTTACCGGCCACTATGGTTGTGGTGGCGTTATAGCTGCCATGAGCAATAAAGAGTTTGGTCTGATTGATAACTGGCTGCGCCACATTAAAGATGTTTACCGTATTTATGCCGAGCAGTTAGACAGAATTACCGACGAACAGGAGCGCACCAATCGCTTGGTTGAATTGAACGTGATTGAAAACGTTTATAATCTCTGCAAGACCTCTATCGTACAAAATGCATGGTCTACAGGGCAGGAGCTTGCCGTACATGGTTGGGTTTATAGTATAGAAACCGGTAAAATAAAAGACATGGGCGTAAGCACTCGTAATAACGAGAATATGGATGAGGTGTTCCGCTTTCAGTAGAGTCAAGAGCCAAGAAACAAGAGTCAAGATAAAGTATCCGTAACTGTCATGATTCTTGCCTCTTGAATCATGTCTATATAAAAAACTATCCCAGGAAAGGATACCTATAATCATTC
>CBFGNU010000264.1:0-5800 GCA_965650195.1 uncultured Mucilaginibacter sp.
TGCTGGCATTATTATGCCTGCTTTTATATTTGAATTCACGCTTCTTTAAATGTTTAAATAAAATAAAATCATCATGCTGCTGTAGTGCCCATGACGGTGTAATAAAACGCTATTTATTAAACATTAAAGTTTGGCGGGGGCGTGGGAACGGGCGGACACCAGTTGTAGTGCTGCTGTGATGCTTCGCGTGGATACGGCAGGGATGTAGTGACCGCCGGAGGAAGTAAGAATGCATGCTCCTGGGAAGTATTCCAGTACTCCTTTATTTCTACCTGTTTAGCTTCATTACTTTCGCTGTTTTCATCGTCTTGTTTTTCTCCCTGTGGATCAGCTACCATTACTTTGATGTGCGAAAACAAAGAAATAGTAGAAATGCCTGTTTTCTCCATTAGACAAAACAGGCATAACAAAACAAACAAGTAATTAACTTTTGAAAGCTTCATGCTTATAACTGATGCTGCAAATTTAACAATTCACTATGATTAATATCATGTTTAAACAACTAAATAACTGCATTATTGTTTGTTTTAGTGAAAAAAAACATATTACTAGGGACTGTATTCCATTATTGTATCCCTTAATTGTTGCAACATAAAAAAAAGATGAAAATTTCATTAAAATTTCATCTTTCATAAAATATTTGCAACACGGCACCGTTATACATCGTATAATAACTTAACTGATCAAAATAATGCTTATGGGTGAAACCTTTACTTTTTTAAAAGCTGTCGATAACCAAAGCGAGGAGGAAAAAATGAGTACCACAGAAACTTTAAGTGCTGATGATCTGCTCTTTTATCATTCGTTGCGTGCAGACCTTGAAACTTTGGCTAAAAAGCCCAAGCTGCAAACCATCCATTACCTGCTTGATTACTCAAGAAGCCTTAGGTAAGGAAATCAAAAGATAGCATTGGGGTCCGGAGATGGTGCATTCATGTCCGGACTTTTTTTATTTTAGCGCTCCGCTTTAACCCGCATTATGCTACGCTCAGAACGTTACCGCCACTTTGTTGAATACTTCTCTAAAAATCAGCCCGACGCTGAAACCGAATTGCATTATGGCAATCCTTTTCAGTTACTAATAGCCGTTATTTTATCTGCTCAATGCACCGATAAACGTATCAACCAAGTAACGCCTGCATTATTTGAACGTTTCCCTACTCCTGAAAGCCTGGCAAACTCAAGTGTAGAGGAGATCTTCTCCTACATCCGCAGTGTAAGCTACCCTAACAACAAGGCAAAGCACCTGTTGGGGATGGCCAAAGTTTTGCTGCATGATTTTAACGGAGAAGTACCCTCAGAAATTGAGGATCTGCAGAAAATGCCGGGCGTTGGCCGTAAAACAGCTAATGTAATTGCATCGGTAGTTTATAACGCACCTGCTATAGCGGTAGATACGCATGTGTTCCGGGTAGCTGATCGTATTGGGCTTACTACCAATGCGCGTACGCCTTTAGCTGTCGAAAAACAATTAATGAAGTATCTGCCTCCTGATACTTTAGGGGTAGCCCATCATTGGCTTATTTTACACGGGCGCTATATTTGCGTGGCCCGTAACCCAAAATGCGAGATATGCCCTTTAACCTGGTTCTGCCGTTATTACGAACGCACCCACACCGAAAAGGCATTGCTAAAGGCCGAAGCGTTAAAGCAAAAGAAAGCCGCAGCCAACAAAAAGCAAAAAGCCCTTAATGGAATCGCTAAAGAATTAGCTAAACGAAGCGTCAATAAATAAACTTACAATTTCCACCTTACCGACAGGTTGATGGCGCGCCCATCAATTGGTGCCCACAGTGGTTTAAACACCGGGTTGGTTATACTACCTGTATAAACCTGCTCAATTTTATTCATTCTATAATCCAAAAGGTTTTCGCAGTTCAATACAACGGTGGCGTGCTCGGTTAAGGCATATTTAACCATGGCCGCCATAAAAAAGTACGATGGTGTTTTTGTACCGTTGTACCTGAATTGTGTACCAGTGTATGAACCCTCAAGGCCGGCAGTTAACTCTTCCGATATTTCATTAGCCACTACAAAAGCAAAACGATTTTTAGGGGTTAACGGGATAAAGTTATTGCCGCTCATATATGTATTACGGGCATCTGTGAGTGTGTAGCCTGCGTATAGTTCCCAATCATACAGATCAAGCTTAATGTAGGTATCAAGCCCTTTACTTTTTGTAGGCGATGCCGCATTCATCAGCTCAATTTTACCGGCGCCATTTACATTAAACACTACCGGACTGCTTATCGTAGTTAAAAAGAATGCCTGGTTAATGAATAATGTAATGTCTTTCCCCCACTCCTTTTTATAGTTGATTTCAGCGTTATAACCGTATGATTTTTCTGCCTTGACAGCGAAATTAAATGCGGCCAGATCAAGCACGTTGTAATCAAAATTTTGCTCAACCAGCGGGTTTGGCGTTTTATACCCCATGCCAAAACCGGCGCGGGTAGCCCAATGCTCATTTAAGCGATGGAACACTGCTATACGCGGCAATGCAAACCATCCGTATTGGTCGTGATGGTCAAACCGCATACCGCTTTCTATTGTGGTATTATCGTGAATTTTTAGGTCGTACTGCGCAAAAGCGCCAATGGTATTGCCCGAAAATTCTTTTAAACCTGCGCTTTGGGGAGCAACAGTTTGGTAACGCTGCCCGGTAAGATTAACGCCGGCCACGAGGTCATTTTTGCCAAAAGGCGCGTAGATAGAAGCTTCGTGATAGTAGCTTAACTGTTTGCCTTTGATAAAATATTGGTTGCTGGTATTGTCCCGGTTAAAGTTGCTGATGTTACCCTTAACGGTCAATTTTGTATCGCCGCTAAAAAATTGCTCCAGTAAATACTCGCCGGTATGTCGCTGCGTTTTATTGGCATCAAAATATTGATGGACCGCATCCGGCTTGTTTTGTAATACCAGCATATCGCCGCCCTTGCGGTCATCAAATGAGCCATTGTATCCAACAGAGATAATAGTTTTGGTGGAAGGATAGAAGAATATTTTAGGATGAAAAAGAAAGCTTTTGGCATCGGGCAGATCGCTAAGTCCGTCTTTATCTACATCCTGCTTTTCCTGGCGGTTATATCCTGCAAATAAATTATAACCCCATTTGCTGTTACGTTTGGCGATGTAAGTGTTGGCATTAAACTCGTGCAGCGTGGTGTAGTTAAGTAACACATCCAATTCCTTTTTTTGTGTGGGCCTTTTAGATATCAGGTTGACCAGGCCTGCAATTGCGCCACCACCATAAAGCGTACTGGCCGATCCTTTTATCAGTTCAATCTGTTTCAGATCAAGCGGCGGAATGGTGAGTATCCCAAAATTACCCGAAAAGCCTTCGTACATCGGCATGCCATCTCGTATTATCTGCGTATATCGTCCGTCAAGCCCTTGTATACGCACGTTACTGTTGCCTGATGTTGCCGAGGATTGCTGTATCTGTACGCCACTTAAATCGCCCAAAATACTGGCTATGTTGCCGGGCTTTAAACCGGCCTCTTCGTTCATTTCCTCCAGCCCCAAAACCTCCACTTTCATAGGGCCGTTCTCTATGGTTTGGTTGTTTCGGGTGGATGATACAATAGTAACTTCCTCTAAAGAAGTTTCTTCAGCAGCCATGGCTATAATTAATTTATCGCTGCCGGGAATGGTAATTATGGTGTCTTTGGCTTCGTAACCTGTTATTGAAAACTTAAAAGCGTGATTACCGGGCGTTAGGGAGAGTATGGCATTCCCGCTGCTATCTGTTATAGCCAGCACACGTTTTCCGCTCGTAATAGAAACTGCAGTTAGCGCCGAACCTGATTTACCATCAATTAAACTGATGTTTACTTTTTGCTGGGCCTGCGCAAAACTTGCCAAACAGGAAAATATTATAATGAGGAAGGTTTTCATCAAATAATTGGATAGGCAATAAAAGTAGGGATTTCCGTGCTATTTTTTTGTCGGCGACCTTGCCGCTTTCACTTCTGTAACAGTAACGGTACTTGCCTTATTGCCAAAGCTATTACGCACGTAGGTTAACACGTCGGCAATTTGGGCATCTGTTAATTGCGCCTGAGGGGGCATGGTGTTAGAATACCTTTGACCGTCTATTTCAACGTCTTCGCTGAAGCCGTTTAGCACGATATCTATTAGTTTGGCTTTGTCGCCTAACACATAAGTGGTGGCCGCGAGCGGTGGGTTCATCCGGGGTACGCCGCCGCCATCAGCCATGTGGCAGGGCAGGCAGGTGTTTGTATAAACCGCTTTACCTTTGCTTAAAGTGACCGCAGAAATAGACCGGGTGGGCGCAGGCTTTTTAGCCTGCGCTTTACTATTGCCGGCCCAAACCGAAAAAATTATCACCAGCAATACTCCGGCTATTCTAATACTCATTCTTTATTTCTGGTAGCTTATTTTGTAAATGAAGCCTTTACTGTCATCGCTTACATAAATAGAACCATCATTAGCCTGTGCTAAACCAACCGGGCGGTGTTCTGCCCTACCTGCTGCCTTTTGTTCAGGCGTTCCGGCAAAACCGTTGGCGAACACTTCCCATTGGCCATCAGGACGTCCGTTTTTAAAAGGCTGGAATACTACAAAGTATCCCTCCTGAGGCTCAGGTGCGCGGTTCCATGATCCGTGGAAAGCTATAAATGCACCATTTTTATATTTGGCCGGGAACTGATTGCCGGTATAGAACATCAACCCAACAGGAGCCAAATGACCCGGATAACCCGCAACAGGTTTAAGATATTTTGGATCAGCTTCTTTCTCTCCATCGCCGCCATACTCGGGGCCCATCATAACCTTTTGCTTCTGATGATCATAATAAACATACGGCCACCCGGCGTTATCACTCTCTTTTAAAGCAAACATAACTTCGGATGGTAACTCAGCCGATTGCTTAGTTGTATAAAGCTTTGGGAACAGGGCCGCAAGTAAGTCGCGTCCATGCTGCATAACAAACAATTGATTGGCTTGCTGATTCCAGTCGAGGCCAACAACATTGCGCAAGCCCGAAGCAAAACGGGTACCATTGGCCTGCTTTTGATTGATCTTATCGGTTTTGAAACGCCATATCGCGCCTGCAGAATCTAATATCGGGCAACCCTTTTTTTGAGGGTCAAGTTCTGAGCAGATGTTGGAGTAGGCACCTATATTTACATACATGTTACCCGCGTTATCAAAAGCCAGGGATTTATCCTCATGCGTTCTTTTTGATACCAATCCGCTAACCACTACCTCAGGTGCGTCAGGGTTGGTCACTTCGTTATTGGCGTTTAGTTTAAACCTGTATACAGTATTGTTTGACGACGCATACAAGTAGCCATTGTGTATGCGGATACCTGTACCACCAAAACTGCCAAAGCTTGTTTTAACATCCGCCTTTGCGCTGCCGTTATCATGCAATACAACTATGCCTTTGCCATCTTTAGGGCGTGCTAAATGCACGTATATATCGTTTTGCGGGGTAACCACTATATGGCGGGCACTGCCGATATTCTCTGCAATAGTCATTGCCTTAAAACCTTGCGGCAGGGTAAGCCCGGCATTATCAGCCGGGACGGTACCCAGCATTTTGAACGACAATAAAGCGGCAATAGTTATTACAGAGACTCCGCATCCCCAAAAAAGATTCTTCCTCATAATGATTGATTGGTAAAGTAAAATTAGCCATAAAGGGTCGGATATAAAATGGGCCTTGGCTAATAAATAAATTAGCTTTGAATGACAGGGCTATTGACACGAAAATTTTACGATGAGCGCAACTTTTAAAGCTTTATCTTTAATAGCATTTTTGTTTATCGCAAAA
>CBFGNU010000265.1:0-5777 GCA_965650195.1 uncultured Mucilaginibacter sp.
TTCGTCAATGGCATTCCCAGCGCCTCTCAGATCCTGCTCATTTCGCCGGTGTTGCCAACCATTCTGCTCGTTAACCCCGAGAGACTGGCCAATGGCAGTTTCCAATTTGGTTTTACCAATCAATTCGGCATTATCCAAGTCAAAATCATCCCAGATCAAACCGCTTCTAATGGCTGCACCCATTTCTACATAGTTTTTGGCTATATCCTCCGGCAAGCCTGCCTCGGTCATGCCGCCAAAAGCCTGTTCATCGGTAAACTCAACCCATGGTAATTCTGGCTTGCCAATGGCTTTACCTAAAGTGGCGGCTACTTCGCCAAGTGTTGGGATAGCGCTTGCTACATATAAAACGCTCTGACCGGTAAATCCTTTTTCTATATTTTCGGCGGCTACCTCCGCAGTATCTTCCGGATCAACCATAGCCAGCCGCTGGTTTGCGCCAAAGTTACTGCCGATAATGCCCGTATTTTTTATCATGTTAATGTCGGCGTAAAAATTATTGTAGAAATAAGCCGGGCGGAGTATAAGCAGATCAACGCCATCCAGTTTTTTCAGGATCTCCTCGGCGCGGTGTATGCCGGCAATTGGTCCTGTACCCTCGGGCAGGTGTGCGCCTAAGCTGCTTAGCATCACTACCTTTTTAACGCCTGCTGCTTTTACAGCATTAGCATAAATCTGACCCGTTGCTGCTATATCTGCTTTGATCTCCGGTGCGGCAAAATTAGTAGGGATCATCAGATACACTACGTCGGCGCCGGTGAAGGTTTCGGTTAAAAAGCCTTCATCGGTAATTGAACCTATTGCCGGTGTGGCGCCAATGCTTTTTATCTGATCTGATTTATTGCTATCGCTGCTGATAACGGTTACGTTATGGCCTTTTGCTGCCAATTGTGTTGAAAGGGGTCGGCTTATGTTGCCTAATGACCCTGTGATAATTATTTTCATGATGTATTTGTTTTTGTTGCCAGCAAAAGTATATTTGTACTTACTTTTTTACAAGTACTTACCCTAAAGTATGTATCATGACAGCTATAAAGGAATCATCAACCATCAATATTAATAAACGAGCTAACAGGGCCAATTGCCCGGTAAGCTATGTGATAAGCAAATTGGGCGGCAACTGGAAACCACTCATTTTGTTCGAGTTAATGCATGGACCGAGAAGATATAGTGAGCTTAAAAGAGCAATACCCAACGTAACCGAAAAAATGCTTATTCAGCACCTGAAAGAATTACAGGAAGATGGCTTGATCAATCGCCAATCCGAGAACGTAGTGCCGCCGGTAGTAACCTACAGCTTAACTAAGGACGGGGAAGAACTGGGCCCGATGATGGATGAAATGGTGAGGTGGGCAGATGGAAGGTTTAAAGGTGAGTCGGCCAATTTTTTAAGTAAATAAGCCGCTCTGCCGAACTATTACAAAGGCGGAAGGGCGTTATTTCAACTCTTTTAAGTACTGATATACACCGTTCTGTTTTGTTATCACCAAATTTTTCCAAAAAGCATCGTCGTCTAACGTGAGATATGAGTAATCCCATTTGGTGGTAGAGTTTAAAACCTCAACTAAATTTACGTATTTGGTGCCTTTAGTTAAGGGTTTGGGCTGTAAGTAGGTCCATTCGTAAATAGATTTGGCCTGCGGCATAACTATAAAATAACGAAGGGATAGCTCACCCTTTGGGTTAGTAATCATAAGTGGTATTAAAACTACAGAATGATTGGCTGGGTAGATCATAGCAATCTCATCTGATTTGCTTTCATAGTCGCCGATGCCATTTTGTTTATTTTTCTTCTGCTCAATTAAAAAGGGCTCAAGTAATGCGCTGAATAGCTGGGTTTTAAATTGTTGTTCACTAGCTTCCTTTTCCTTTTTTAATTGGTCGGCCACCAGGTTGTACAAACCTATGTAATCTCGGTTTTCACGTTCATCTGATTCCCATATATCTTTACGCTTTTCCCAATTAGGGTCCTTACGCAGGTCTTTTACTTTTTTAAATAACCGACCTTCCCAAAAAGTCTCATCGGGTTCTGTCGAGTCTTCCTTAAAAAAATCCCATCCTTGTAAATTATTCAGATATTCCAGTTTTCTTTCCTTATCATTTCCTGCGTTGAAATATGTGGTCTGGTCCTTTTCGTAGTACCATTTGTCGTTGTATTTTACCCCTTTTACAATATATCCATAATTTTGGGGCATGTCATCCAAATACCCAGGGTCATTAATTTTCTTGTCGGTAATAACCTTTATGTTCCCGGTGGTTTTATTATCTGAAAATGATTTAAGTGAATTCTTTCCCGACTTTCCGCTAAAAAAAGCCGCGAATTTTGAATGCGAAGGATCGCTCAGGCAATAATAAAGTTCGTCCAAATTTATAGTGCTGTCTTTACTATTTACGGCCTCTTTAACAACTGATGCATCATAAGCTTTTAGATATAGGCCCTTACTTATATAATCCAGTCTTTTTATGGCCAGTTCTCTTTCCTTTTTTATTGTCGGACTATTTTCAGCTATCAAAGTAATAACATCTTTCAAGAAGCCGGATGTTGAATTATTTATGGCGCATCCAATTGTGCCGGCTTCGCAGGCAAACTCAAATCCTGGATTATTTGAATTACCATTGTAGGATTTGTTGATAAGCAAAGTCCCGGAAGACGCATCGAAAAGCTGCGCCTTTATCGTCATATACGGTCCATTTTTTTCTCTTAATTCAACTTCAGAGAAGTTGATGACATAGTTAATATGATTTTCTGTCGCTATTGACGATAGTGAACTTTTATCACCAGTAGATTTTATGTCTTTTATTAAGATTAATAAATTGGTAAATCGCTCATAAAAGCGATAAGTAAGATAATCCTGCGACTGGAGCGTTATCATTTTTGAAAAGTCGCCGCCGGCAACTACAAAGTCCACGGTGCTTTTACGTATCTGCTGTATATTTTCAGGCTCATTTTTAATACTAGCTAATATATCTCTATATCCTTCCTTTGTTTTGGAAGCCATGTCACTTAGTTCTGCATTTTTCTGTTCAACCTGTTTGCTAAAGGCTGGATCAAAAGAGGTTTTATTAGGTGTAATTAATAAAATTTGAGGTTCATATTTTTGCGCTTCGGATAAAAAGCAATTTATCAACAGCGCACAAATAAGGGATAAGCGTCTCATAGGGTTAAAGTACAAATATTGTTAATTTATTTGTACTTTATTCCTTAAATAAATGCTTGCTGTGTAGGTCAGTTTTCCGACCTTTACAATCTATGATAGACTACAATCCTAAAAACTGGTTCACTTTTATTTTTCGCATACACAAAGCCGATACCTTTCGCAAGTTGTTGCCACTTATGCTGGCAATTGCCGCCTATTCGGCCGTAATTGTTTATCTGGAAACCACTGTATTTCACCTTCCGGAAACCAGTCATGTAAAAAATGTGAGCCTGGTACATACCATACTTAGTTTTGTTATCTCTATGCTCCTGGTTTTCCGTACCAATACTGCCTACGACCGATGGTGGGAAGCAAGGCGGGTGTTGGGCGCTTTAACTAATACCTGCCGTAATATGGCCATCAAGCTTAAAGCTATACGTATTAGCGCTGATGATGTTAATTTTTTTTCTGCAGCGATACCTATGTATGCGGATGCCTTGCGCCGGCATTTGCGCGACGAGCGTTGGCATGCCGAAAGTGTACCAGGCATAATTGTAGATGCCGAACAGCATGTGCCCAACCAGGTAGCAGCCTTGTTAACTGAGCGCATGTACGGTCTGCACAGGCAGGAAGTAATTAACAGGGAAGAACTATTGTTGATTGGTACCGACCTTGCGGCCCTTACAGATATTTGCGGCGCTTGCGAACGTATAAAAACTACGCCTATACCTTTCTCCTACAGCGTTTTTATTAAAAAATTTATTTTCTTTTTTGTGATGACACTGCCATTCGGCTGGTCCTTTAGCTTAGGATACCTGGTAGTTCCTTTGATGGCATTAGTGTTATTTGTACTTGCAAGCCTGGAGCTTATTGCCGAAGAAATTGAGAACCCGTTTGGAACCGATGCTAATGATTTACCGGTTGACCGCATTTGTGCCAACATACACAAACACGTAAAAGAGCTGCTAGAAAAATAACTTAATAGCAAATTCCTGCATTAACTAAGCGCAATTATACAAGGTTTCTTTTGCAGGGATAAACGAAATTTTCAGATCTGTTTTGGCTAAAGTATTATCGTAAGTTATCATAGCTTCGGACACCGGCTCCTGTTGATTAAGCATCAATGAAATATCCGATACCTTATAGCTTTCCGAAGAAAGCAGATAGTTTTTACTATGCAAACCTTTTACGGTTGCAGCGTTAAATATACTTTCCGCCACATCCCTCACATCAACCATTGCAAACGGCACATCCGCTGTAAACAAAAACTCAACAAAGGGATTAGGCTTTATTTTGTTTTTGAACAGAAACTGCAAACCCATTGAAGTAGAGTCTTCCCTTGAAGATAGTGCGTTACCAATAACAAACACCGGCGAAACGGTTACAATTTCAAAAGGCAATTCGTAGTTGTCATTTATAAATTTTCTTACCGCCTGATCTGCCAAAAACTTGGCCTGGGCGTAAGGGTGATCTGCATCTCCGTAATAAGGCTCATCTTTTTCAGAAAATAAATGATCAGCGTTATAAATGGCCGGGTTTAAAGGGAATGAAGTGTTCCATGCCGCAACCGACGCTATAAACACCACCTTTTCTACTCCCGCAATAGTTTTTACTACTTCCAGAAAGTTTTCGGTCCCTTTAACTGTCGGGTCAAATAACTGCGTTTTCGGGTCCTGCACATCTAAAATAAAGGGTGTGCCGCCGTGTACAATTATGCTGCAGTCGGTCGCGAAATCCTTTATACTTTCGGCATTCATCAGATCCAACGCGCAAATCTCCAAATTCGCGGCGTTATCTAAAGCTTGTAAATGGGCGTATTTGCTCTCATTGCTAATGTCGGTTGATGACACTTTTACCTTATAACCATTCTGTAAAAATAGTTTCGTTACGTAACTGCCGATAAAACCGGAGCCGCCCATTATGCCTGCTGTTTTCATTTTTTAAGGTTTGATTGAATGTAGGTTATTGCCGTGAGGTAAGTTAAAAATAAATTCGGTTTGTTTGAATATTTAACTAATTTATTTGCCCGCACCATAATCTAATAGTTATATTTCGCCGTCAATAATCGCGTGTATATGAGCAAAACTTATAAAATATTTTGTGCGGAGAAGCTTCCGTTTTTGGATGAGGTGAAACGTCTTTTTGAAGATGTTCAAATTGATTATTGGCCCGAGCCAACTACCATTACAGATGATGCCTACATGCAAGCTTTTGATAATTATGAAGGCGTAATTACCACCCATACTGTTAAAATTGATAGTCGATTGTTTAGTGATAATTCTAAGGTTAGGGCACTTTCAAGCTATGGTACCGGGCAAGATTATATGGATAAACCATTTTTAGCATCAAAAGGCATTAAAATTATAGGTATAAATGTTGAGCACGTTTACTCAACAGCCGAGCTGGCTTTGGGCCTTGGTTTAAACTGTATACGCAACATTAGCACTTCTAACAACTATGTAAAAAGGGGCGAGTGGGATAACACTGCCCTAACACTTTATATGGGCGACAATCTGTATAACAAAACCTGGGGCATTATAGGCATGGGCAAAATTGGAGTTACACTGGCTAATATGCTTAAGGCGTTTAATTGTAAGGTGATCTACACCGCCAACAGCGATCATCATAACGAATGGGAAT
>CBFGNU010000266.1:0-5758 GCA_965650195.1 uncultured Mucilaginibacter sp.
ATAAAATGGCGGATTTAAAAGCGTTTGCTGAACAGTTGGTAAACTTAACAGTAAAAGAAGTAAACGAATTAGCTCAGATATTGAAAGACGAGTATGGCATTGAGCCTGCTGCTGCTGCTGTTGCAGTTGCTGCTGCTCCATCTGGTGGCGATGACGCCCCTGCTGCTGCTGCTGAGCAAACAGCATTTGACGTTATCCTGAAAGAAGCAGGTGGCGCTAAATTAGCTGTAGTTAAATTAGTAAAAGACCTAACCGGCCTTGGTTTGAAAGAAGCTAAAGATCTTGTTGATGGTGCACCAAAAGAAGTTAAAACTGGTGTAACTAAAGAAGAAGCTCAATCTTTGAAATCACAATTAGAAGAAGCCGGAGCGGTAGTTGAGGTTAAGTAATTTAACCATACACAGAAAGCACAGAGACTCCGACCTGTTTTGGTCGGGGTCTATTGCTGTTTATAAGGTTTTAGATAGGAGATATCCGAGCTGAGTTATGAGATTTAATGGCACAATAATTGCGCAATCAGAATTTCGTTCTTCCTCACATCTCATAATACCACCCGGTACAGCGCCGGGAAACTCACATCTACTAAAGTTTAATTTTTAAACTAAATTTATAACACCTTGGCAACCCAAATAAATCAAAGAGTTAACTTTGCAACCAGCCGGAAGGTACTTGAATACCCCGATTTTCTGGATGTGCAGTTGCAATCTTTCCAGGAATTTTTTCAATTAGAAACTACTTCAGACAACCGCCACAAAGAAGGTTTGTTTAAAGTTTTCGCCGAAAATTTTCCGATCTCAGACTCAAGGAACATCTTTGTTCTTGAATTTCTGGATTACTTTATTGACCCGCCACGTTACGATATACGCGAGTGTATTGAGCGCGGCTTAACTTACAGCGTGCCTTTAAAGGCAAAGCTGCGCCTGTCATGTAACGATGCCGAGCACGAAGATTTCGAAACCATAGTTCAGGACGTGTATTTGGGAACCATACCTTACATGACTCCTAAAGGTACTTTCGTTATCAACGGTGCTGAGCGTGTTATTGTGTCGCAGTTGCACCGTTCGCCCGGTGTATTCTTTGGTCAAAGCCGCCACACTAACGGTACCAAGTTATACTCTGCCCGTGTAATTCCTTTCAAAGGGTCATGGATTGAGTTTGCTACCGACGTTAACAACGTAATGTATGCTTACATAGACCGTAAGAAAAAATTCCCGGTAACTACCTTGCTTCGTGCCATTGGTTATGATTCTGATAAGGATATATTAGAATTGTTTGAACTGGCCGACGAAGTAAAAGTTAGCAAATCAGGTCTGAAAAAATTCATTGGCCGTAAACTGGCTGCAAGAGTTTTGAAGAAATGGGTTGAAGACTTTGTGGATGAAGATACCGGTGAAGTTGTTTCTATTGACCGTAACGAGATCATTCTGGAGCGCGAAACCATGTTGGAAGATGACCATATTGATATGATCATTGACGCTGGTGTTAAAACTATCATCTTAAATAAAGAAGATAGCGCTTCAAGTGGTGATTACACTATTATATATAACACTTTACAAAAAGATACTTCAAACTCAGAGAAAGAGGCGGTTGAGCATATCTACCGTCAATTGCGTAACGCAGAACCACCTGATGAGGAAACCGCACGCGGTATCATTGACAGATTGTTCTTCTCTGACAAACGTTATGACCTGGGCGATGTGGGCCGCTACCGCATTAACCGTAAGTTGAAACTGGAAACTTCTGAAGAGACCAAAGTTTTAACTAAACAGGATATCATTGCGATAGTTAAATACCTGATCAAATTAATCAACTCAAAAGCTGAGGTGGATGATATTGATCACTTGTCAAATCGTCGTGTTCGTACAGTAGGTGAGCAGTTATATGCTCAATTTGGTGTTGGTTTGGCCCGTATGGCCCGTACCATCCGCGAGCGTATGAACATCCGCGATAACGAGGTATTTACACCAACCGACTTAATTAACGCACGTACACTATCATCTGTGATCAACTCGTTCTTCGGAACAAACCAGTTATCACAGTTTATGGACCAAACCAATCCACTGGCAGAGATCACGCACAAGCGTCGTCTGTCAGCCCTTGGGCCCGGTGGTCTGTCGCGCGAGCGTGCAGGTTTTGAGGTACGTGACGTTCACTACACTCACTACGGCAGGTTGTGTACCATTGAAACACCGGAAGGACCAAACATTGGTTTGATATCTTCATTGTGTGTTCACGCTAAGATCAACAACTTAGGCTTTATTGAAACACCATACAAACGTGTTGTTGAAGGTAAAGTACAGGTACAGGAGCCGGTTATCTATTTATCAGCAGAAGACGAGGACGGCAAGACTATCGGTCAGGCCAACGCGCATTATGATGATAAAGGTGTATTTGCTTTACCAAAAGTAAAAGCACGTTTCGAAGGTGACTTCCCGATTATTGAGCCTGAGAGATTAGACTTGATGGACGTTGCTCCAAACCAGATCACATCAATCGCGGCTTCATTAATTCCATTCCTGGAGCATGATGATGCTAACCGTGCCTTGATGGGTTCTAACATGCAACGCCAAGCCGTTCCACTATTGCGCCCTGAAGCGCCAATTGTAGGTACTGGTTTGGAAGGTCGTGTGGCTAAAGATTCTCGTACCCTTATCAATGCCGAAGGCAATGGTGTGGTTGAGTATGTTGATGCTAACGAAATAAGAATTAAGTATGATCGTAACGATGATGACCGTTTGGTTTCTTTCGACGGCGATACAAGAAGCTATATACTAACCAAGTTTAAAAAGACTAACCAGAGCACCACCATCAACTTGAAGCCGATCATTAAAAAAGGTCAGCGTGTTGAAAAAGGACAAGTGCTTTGCGAAGGTTATGCTACACAAAATGGTGAACTGGCCCTGGGCCGTAACCTTAAAGTGGCATTCATGCCTTGGCAGGGTTATAACTTCGAGGATGCGATTGTTATATCTGAGCGCGTTGTGTCTCAGGATATATTTACTTCGCTTCACGTTGAAGAGTTTGAACTGGAAGTGCGTGACACCAAACGTGGGGAAGAGGAATTAACTGCCGATATTCCTAACGTATCAGAAGAAGCTACTAAAGATCTGGACGAAGATGGTATCATCCGCGTTGGAGCCGAGGTTAAAGAAGGCGACATCCTGATTGGTAAGATCACTCCTAAAGGCGAATCTGATCCTTCACCGGAAGAGAAACTTTTACGTGCCATATTTGGTGACAAAGCAGGTGACGTTAAAGATGCGTCATTAAAAACCCCGCCTTCAATTGCAGGTGTGGTTATTGATACCAAATTATTCTCTCGCGCTAAAAAGACTACCAAGGCTGAAGAAAAAGCGCAGATAGAAAAACTGGATACCAAACACGATAAAGCACAAAAAGATTTGAAGTCTACTTTGATCGAAAAGTTGTTTGAAATTGTAAACGGCAAAACATCACAAGGTGTACAAAACGTTTACAAAGAGCTGTTGGTACCAAAAGGTGTTAAGTTCACTCAGAAAATTTTAACTGAGCTAAACTACGAGAACATCAACCCAACTAAATGGACAACTGATGATGACAAGAATGATCAGATCAAATTGCTGCTTCATAACTACAACATCAAGTTAAACGAAGAATTGGGTGCTTACCGTCGTGATAAATTTGCTATCAGCGTAGGTGACGAGCTTCCATCGGGCATTGTACAAATGGCTAAAGTTTACATCGCTAAAAAGCGTAAGCTTAAAGTGGGTGATAAAATGGCAGGCCGCCACGGTAACAAAGGTATTGTTGCGCGTATTGTACGTGATGAGGATATGCCGTTCCTTGAGGATGGAACTCCGGTTGATATTGTGTTGAACCCACTGGGTGTACCATCACGTATGAACCTTGGGCAGATCTACGAAACTGTATTAGGATGGGCCGGTAAAGAGTTGGGTATTAAGTTTGCTACTCCTATTTTTGATGGTGCAAGCCATGATGAAGTAGAAGAGTACGTTAAAAAAGCAGGCATACCGGAAAGTGGCCGTACCTATTTATACAATGGCTTAACCGGCGACCGTTTTGACCAGCAAACAACTGTAGGTATTATCTACATGCTTAAACTGGGCCACATGGTTGACGATAAGATGCACGCACGTTCAATAGGACCATACTCATTAATTACACAACAACCATTGGGCGGTAAAGCTCAGTTTGGTGGTCAGCGTTTTGGTGAGATGGAGGTTTGGGCACTGGAAGCATTCGGCGCATCAAACATCCTGCAGGAAATATTGACAGTTAAGTCTGACGACGTTGTTGGCCGTGCCAAAACTTACGAAGCTATTGTTAAAGGTGAAAACCTGCCTACTCCATCGGTTCCTGAATCATTCAATGTATTGGTTCATGAATTAAGAGGTTTAGGTTTGGATATCACACTTGAATAATTATTGAGTTATTGAGGGATTGAATTATTGGTTTAATTCAGTCCCTTAAGTTATTTTAACTCAATAATTCAATAACTCATCCTTCAATAATTAAAAACAAAGGAGACTATGTCTTACAAAAAGGATAATAAAATCAAAAGTAACTTTACCACCATTACCATTAGCCTAGCGTCGCCAGAGGCTATTTTGGAGCGTTCAAGTGGTGAAGTTTTAAAACCGGAAACCATTAACTACAGGACCTATAAGCCTGAGCGCGATGGTTTATTTTGCGAGCGTATTTTTGGTCCGGTAAAAGACTACGAATGCCATTGCGGTAAATATAAACGTATACGTTACAAAGGTATAGTGTGCGACCGTTGCGGTGTTGAAGTAACCGAGAAAAAAGTACGTCGCGAGCGTATGGGGCACATCAATTTGGTGGTTCCCGTTGCTCACATCTGGTATTTCCGCTCGTTGCCAAATAAAATTGGTTACCTGTTGGGCTTACCTACAAAAAAACTTGACTTGATCATCTACTACGAGCGTTATGTAGTAATTCAGCCGGGTATTAAAGAGTCTGACGGTATATCAAAAATGGATTTCCTTACCGAGGAAGAATATTTGGATATATTGGATACTTTACCAAAGGAAAACCAGTACCTGGATGATAAAGATCCGCAGAAATTTGTAGCCAAAATGGGTGCAGAAGCTTTAGAAGAATTGTTAAGACGTATTGATCTTGACCATCTTTCTTTCAGCTTACGCCACCAGGCAGCTACAGAAACTTCTCAGCAACGTAAAAACGAGGCTTTAAAACGCTTGCAGGTTGTTGAAGCTTTCCGTGGTGCAAAAACAAGGATTGAAAATAACCCTGAGTGGATGATCGTTAAGATCGTTCCGGTTATACCACCAGAGTTGCGTCCGTTAGTACCACTTGAAGGCGGTCGTTTCGCAACATCGGATTTGAATGACCTTTACCGTCGTGTTATTATCCGTAACAACCGTTTAAAACGTTTGATCGAGATCAAGGCACCAGAGGTGATCTTGCGTAACGAAAAACGTATGCTACAGGAAGCTGTGGATTCGTTATTTGATAACTCACGTAAAGTTAACGCGGTAAAAACTGAAGGTAACCGTGCATTGAAATCTCTTTCAGACATTCTGAAAGGTAAGCAAGGCCGTTTCCGTCAAAACTTACTAGGTAAACGTGTGGATTACTCGGCACGTTCGGTAATTGTTGTAGGGCCTAACCTTAAATTGCACGAGTGCGGTTTACCAAAGGATATGGCGGCAGAATTATTCAAACCGTTCATCATTCGTAAAATGATTGAGCGTGGTGTGGTTAAAACTGTAAAATC
>CBFGNU010000267.1:0-5714 GCA_965650195.1 uncultured Mucilaginibacter sp.
TTACCGGGCCCGGCGGGATTTATGGTAATGTTATAGCTAAACTTACTTGCCGCATCTGCAGTTAATCCCAACAAAGCCAGGTCTATTGCCATTTCGCAGGTATAACCCCTGGTTTGGTCAAAAGCACCCGCTGCCTGAATACCCTTATCGTTATAAACAGCAATAACACTATCGGTACCTGCCATACCTTTTGTATAAATCCATTTTACACTACTGGCTATCCTTTGATTATAAACCTTCATTATGGAGTCGCCTTGGGCTGGTGTGTTTACTTCTCCAATTTTTTTTACAGGGAAAACTATCCGGAAACCTTTTTCAAAAAAAGGAAATTTGATGCCTTTAGCGCCTTGCATGTTTTTTGAGCCATTGGATTGCACCAACAGCCTTATGCCTCCAACTGCAGCCCGGCTTGTAACTGTGCCCTGTTCAGTATGAATAACGAGATATAGCTTCTTATCATCATTAGCAATGGTGTAAAAAATATCCGTAGCGCTGTTACGGGCTTTAAATTCGCCCCACTCCTCTGTTTTGCCATCAATTTTCACATTGGCAGGTGCTCTAACGCCATCCGGCTGAACGCTTGGGAGTTTTTGGGCGCTGGCATTTGCAAATGCTAACGCGGCTACTAAAAGTAATCGCAGTTTTTTCATAGCTATTTGGCTAAAGTGTATTCTCCCCAAAAATCGGTAGTGGCCATAACGGCAGGCATATCTTTATTTTGTATGGTAACAACGCCCGGAGCCATTGAAACTAACATTTTCCCATCCGGCTGCTTCGTAATTTTAAGCCCGGAATCCCTGTCTACGTTTATTCCATTTAACACAATATGATAGGAGAATTTAGCCGAGGCTCCTCCCTTTAAGTTAAGGTATTTCAAGGGTATTGCTATCTCGTAGTTATAAACGGGTCCTTTTGTAAAAATTTCATTAGCAGTAATACCTTTTTCGTTATAAATAGACAGCATGGTATCAACATCAGCAATGCCGCTGGTGCGAATATATTTATCGTTTGCCTTTAGCTTTTTATTGGCTAACACAAGCATCGAGTCGGGATTTGAATTTATGGCTATTCGTTGCTCTGATGTTAATCCGCTGGAGTTACTAAATCTAATAAACGGCTTAGTATTATATCGCAACTCAAATACCGGGTAATTGATTGAAACTATATCCTTACCGCTTTTTTTGCCAAACGGATGGATAGTTAATAAAACCCCACAGTTGGTAATTTTGGTAAGTACGTTGGGGTCATCCGCCTGTATAGCCAAATATAAATTTCTATCATCATTGGCCAGGGTATAAAGCAGGCTTGTAGCATTATTATAGGCAGCAAATGTGCCCCACTCGGTTGGCTTGCCATCTATTTTTAAATTAGCCGGCGCACGTATGCTGGTTTGCTGCACATTGGGTAGTTTCTGGGCGTTGGCATCAAAGAATACAGCAAAACATATCAGTGTAAGCCAAAAGGTGGTACCTTTCATATCAATACTTATTTAATAAATAAAGCTACCATCCCCCTTACGTTTCAAATCCTGGCCGTTACGTTTTGGCCTGCCGCCCCATTTTTGGAAGGTTGCCCTAAGGCCCACCATAAAGTACCGGCTTAACGAGTTAGACAACGTATTGGTTACGCCCTGTGCAGTTACGCTTTGCTGTATAAAATTGTTCTGCTTTAAAATATCGTATACATTAAAGGTTAAATACAGGTTATTTTTTTTAGTTATCTGCCGCTCGGCACCCGCGTTTATTACCAGCGGATTAGTGTTAAAGTTGCTCAAACCGGTTACAAAGTTTTTTGACGCGTTGTAGCTAAACCGCCAGCCGCTGTTAAACACAAAGCGGCCATCAAGCACAAGCGATGTAGTTTGATAGAGCGTAGGCCTGTTACCTGGCAGCGAGGTAAAGGTGCGTGTAATTTGGTGCTGTATAGATGGGCTGATCTCTATAACATCATTAGGATTAATTTTCGGGCCAAAACTGTTTCTAACACCCCATGTTGTGCCGTGATACAGCACATTGTTACTCATGGCAACGTTATAGCCATAATTTACCCCGCCGCTAAACGAAAGCGTGTAACGCCTGTCTGCCAGTTGTTTTGAAAACTGGTAATTACCGCTTATAGATTTTACGCCATCAAGATTGATAAAGGTTGTCTCAAAAATTGTCCTATACCTGTTAGGGCTGGTTGATATCAACTCTGGCCGCTGGATAACATTGTACACTACCTTATTTCTAACCTCAGACGCGGTTACCGACAAACTGATATTTATTTTAGAATTGGCTATGTAATTATTGTACGACGCATTAAGCGAGTTAGTAAAGGCAGGCTTAAGATTAGGGTTACCTGTTATTATGTTGATAGGATCTGACCGGTCTGTAAATGGCTGGATCTGCTGAAACTCGGGAATGTTGGTATTGCCACTGTAGCTTATATTAAACCTTTGCGAAGTTGACCATATATAAGTAAACCGCAACACCGGTATTATCCGGAAATTGCTGAAGGACGATGACACAGGCTGATTAGTATTATTATTGATCCGCGTTCCGGTTAAAACAGTAGGCAATACTGTTCCGCCTGCCGACAAGTTTATTTTTTTGCCGTTGTAGGTGTAGTTAAGCGTTAAACGGGTTTCGTTAACAGCGTAATTAAATATATTGCTCAAGCGGGTTAGCTCCCTTAACTGTCCGTTAGCCAATACCGTGTCTGCTTTAGCCGAGTTATCAATAACGGTCCTGTTAAATCTGCCCGTAAACTCCAGTTGCGAGTTTTGCGTGAGCGGCTCTAAAAAGGTTACTGTTGTATTATATAAGGTACTGTTGCTTGTTCTGCGGGTTAATAAATGCGCTACCGAATCGCGCAGCAAAACATCCTGGGTTTCATCTTTATAAAACCTATAATCGGTGAATTTCTTTCCGTCGGCTTTATTGTCCGTGCTGTTTATACCCAGCGCCACCGAAACATTTCTGCGCGGTTTTTTAAAAATGTGCTGGTAAATAACGTTCACGCCTGCACCGCTGGTACTGGTTTTATTCTCGTTGGTGCTCTGTAGTACGCGGTGTTCAAAGCCGTAAGTAAAATTATTTATATTATCGCTTAAGGAGTTACTGCTGGTATTGCCGGTTGTATAGTTAAAAGTGGGCGACACCTGTATGTTATTATACTTATCAAAATCATAATTAAGCATCACGTTTCCTCTGTGGCCCCTGTTGCTGGTACCGCTGGTGCTTTCGCTGTTAAAAAAGCTGGTGTTTTTTACATTGGCTGTTTCCCCGTACGAATAGGTTTCGCCAAAGCTTTTATTAATAGAAGTGTTTTCTAAAAAAGTATAATTATAGCTGGATGTTACCCTTAATTTAGTCCACTGGTCGCTATAGCTTATGGAGGGATTTCCGGTTAAAGTAGTACCCGCACCACCGCCACCGCTTACACCGCTTGATACACCATTTTGACTGTTGCTTATACGCCCTATTATACCTATTTGGCGGTTCGCGTTTAAATGCGTTACGCTTAAACTGCCATTATAACGGCTATTATTCCCGGCCTGCACCGTTGGGTTCATATAGGTACCAATAGACCTTTCAGGCTTGGTGGTAACGTTTAACAATTTAGTGGGTTCGCCGCTCTTAATACCTGTTTTAGCAGCCTGATCGCCATAGTCGTCAATTACCTGCGCTTTTTCAATTATCTCGGCAGGCAGGTTCTGAATGATCTGCTTAACATCGCCGCCAATAAAATCTTTGCCGTTTAGTCTGCCCTTTTTAACCTCCTGCCCCTGGTATAACAGCGTTCCGTCCCGACCTACATCAAAGCCTTCCATTTTTTTCAGCAATTCATCCAGGGTATCACCTTCGCGCACTTTATAGTCGCTGGCTTTGTATTCAACCGTGTCCTGCTTATAAATTATGGTAGGCGCGCCATTTATGGTTACCTCCTTCAGTTCAATAGCTTTTGGTGGTTTTAACTCTATAGGATCAAGCACTATCTGCTTAGCCAAGTCGTTATTACGATACAATTTGGTGGTTGTGGGTATGCCCTGCCCGCTCACAGTAATATAAAAACCCGCGCGTTTTACCTGCTTAAATATAAATATGCCATTGCTGTTGGTGGTTGTTAAAACAGAATCTAAGGGCGATTTAAGCAGCACCACCGCACCCGGCACGGGATCATCTTTTTCATCCTTTACTATCCCACTTACATCCCTGAATTCGAGCGCAGGGGGTATCTGGTTAGCTGTTGCCGCCTTGCCTTGCCCAACAGGCGTTTGCGCCAATAATTTAAGCGATAGTAATAATATAGATAGAGTAAGATATATGCCTTTCATAGGGCTGTGGTATAATAAGGTTAGATGTTGGTCTGTTTTCGGTTTAATTGGTACCCTAACATACAAACTATTTTTTTAGTTAGCAACTAAATTAACATTTATTAACGTTTCTCACAGGTTTTTTACATAGCGTTATTTTGCTAAGTATATTTTCCCAAAAATTGTTGGTGGCGCCATTTAGTTCAGCTTCTTTATAATATATTGTGATAGTGCGCTTTACGAACGTTTCGTAAATCTACGATAATTTCGTAAAAAACCAAATATTTAACAGTTTTTAATTTTTATGCGAAACAGATTGATGCGTTAAAATTTATCACAGCCGTAGCCTCTGTATTATTTGGTTAAAGTATACTCTCCCCAAAAATCGGTGGTGGCGTAAAGTGCTTCCATTTGTTCGTTCATTCTTCGTATTCTCTCCTCATTTTGAGCAGCGAGCGCCGGGTCGCCTGCAAAAACAGCCGGGCCAAACGGTGATGCAGACTTATTGGGCTCGCCGTTTACAACAATATGATAGCTGAACTTTTCGGCTTTATCTGCCTGCAATCCAAGCAACGTTAAATCAAAGCTCAATTCAAAGGTATATGTCTTTTTACTATCCGTAGCGTTGGCAGCTTGTATCCCCTTTTCGTTATAAATGGCAAGCAAGGTATCCACTCCGTCAATACCGCTGGTGTATATCCACTTGTGTTCGCGCAGTAGTATTTTGTTGTTTCTCCGCGCTAACGAGTCGCTTATTTTTTCTGCCTCTTTTGCATTTTTCGGTTCAGGTGCCCGCCGCATTCCATTCTTACCATCTTCAATTATATTAACAAAGCCGATGCTTACCCGTTTGCCTTTTTGCAAATACGGAAACTTTATAAAAGGCGCGCCGGCATCTGTTTTGGTACCGTTTTTTTGGATACTCAGCTTTATACCGCCACTGGCAATGCGGCTCATAACAATTGGCGATGTAGTTTGCGCAACCAGGTATAATTTTTTATCATCGTTAGCTAGGGTATATAGCAGGTCTGTGTTAGAATTGTTCGCTTCAAATTTGTTGCCCCAATCATTGGCCTTTCCATCAATTTTTATGTTGACCGGAGCTTTTACACTTGCCTGTTGCACATTGGGCATTTTTTGCGCGTGTAATTTAACTGCAATTAGTATTAAAAGTAATGTTGTTAACGATCTCATCATTTAGATTGGTTACGGCGAGTTTAGGTATCGCTTGCATAAATCAAACGTAAAACTAATTTTTCAGTTATACAACTGTTTTATCAGTTTTTTAACATTCTTTTAACAATTTATTCTCGAGTGGCGCAGTCAAATAGGTGATTCAAAGTGTTGCTGAACTGATCCAAAGTGATCCAAAATGATCCAAAAAACAGCCAATTTATCCATTTCACAATATTTTTAT
>CBFGNU010000268.1:0-5711 GCA_965650195.1 uncultured Mucilaginibacter sp.
CCAACGGTATTTCTTCTGCGCAAGCTGCCCTGCAGTTTTTGGTTGCCGAGAACTACATGGCGGTTAACATAGTGATAGATGAGTTGAATTTGGCCGACTTTGAATCTTTTGTACCGCACATCAATCTCGTAGTATTCCATCAGCAGAAAAAAACATATCCCATAAGTTCCGCCTTTACAAAATGGCTGCCGGCGGGCGAAGTTATTACCCTGCACTCGCAGCCGGACGATCTTGTGACCAGCGGACTTTCCCAGGCGGGAATGGGGCAGCATGAAACTATTGCAGATGGCGTTATTAAGCTGGAGTTTACCGATAGCTTTATTTTCATATCAGAAACCATCTGATCTCCTGAATATTTATTCATCAATTTCAGGTATATTTATTATTGTAAAGAGGATGTCGATGTTAAACTATCCGGCTTTATTTCACTCTAAAAACAATACGCTGCGGCATATGTATGCAGCGATAGATAAGATTATAATGAAAAATCATCATATAAAATTAGGATCCGCACTGCTCATGGCATTGTTTATAGCAACGGGTGCAGATGCGCAACGCAGGGGTACCGAAGGCGCAGGTGGTGTCGCTCCCTCTCAGGGGAGTTCGCAAGGTATGGGCATGGTAAGGCCACAGCCTTCTATCGCTCCGCCACAAAGCTATTCGCCGCCCCGTGGGGCTGATAATTCCTCGCAAGGTTACGGCGGTCCGCGCCGTGGTGCGAGTGTTGGTACACAAGGCCAGCAGGGGGGTAACGTTAGCGGCAGACAGCCAAATAATTACCCGCCGCGCACTTATAATAATCCCAGTACCGCACGTCGCGGTACTGATGTTAACATTGCTCGCGGCAGCGGCGCTTATGGAAGGCCATCTACACGCCAGCTTGCCGGCTCAAACCGTGTGTATCGTGTATGGGAAGGTTTGCCATATGGCAGAAATTATATCTCAGTAAGGCCGCAGGGAATTTATTATAATCATAACGGGTACTATTCATCCTATTACGTGCCGCGCATAGGCTTAAGTGTTAATGTTTTGCCGTATGGTTATTATCCTTTTTACTACGGCCCGTCTCTTTACTACTATGGTGGCGGTATGTATTATCAGCAAAATGATAACACCTTTACCGTAGTTGAGCCGCCGATAGGTGCAGAGGTTAAACAGTTGCCGGATAATGCGCAATCAATAGTTATAAATGGCGTACAATATTACGAGTTGAATGGTGTTTACTATCAACCAATAACCAAGGATAATGGGACACTTAGCTATCAGATTGCAGGGAAAGACGGCGAATTAAATACTGATGACGTGAATGCCCAGGAAGCACCGCCTATACAGGTTGGCGATTTAGTAGACAACCTCCCCGAAGATTACCGCAAGATAAATCTTAACGGTGAAAAATATTATGTTACCCCCAGCGGATATTATTTACAGGATGCTGTTGATGAGAACGGCAAAAAGGTTTATAAAATAATAAGCGTCCCTGCGTCTGATGCAGACGACGACAAAAAATAATGGTGAATGTTAAATACGACTGATCGTTCCTGTTTTAGGGGGCGGTCAGTTTTTATTTTTGGAGTGCCTGGTATTTGATCCCATTGGAAGGATCGGCCTTCATTAAGATATTAAAAGCCTGCACCCGCTCCTGCGGAGTTGCCGAAGCATACAAGTTAACCAGTTCATCGCTCTTTACAGCAAAAAACACCAGCGGTAACATAGCACCCAGGCGCTGCCTGTCCACGTCTGCCAATACCGGTAAAAAGTTATCAATCGCTTTACGTGCCCGGCTAACGTTATCTGCCATCACATCCATGCCGTTACGGTGATAGTCATATAAAAAGCCGCGCAGGGGTTCGTATACTTTGTTATTAAGATTTTCAATTAGCCAATACCGGTTAGTGTTACTGTCAAAGGCTTTCCAGCCTCTATAAGACGATGATTGGGCAATAGTCATTACGTTTTGCGCACGGGCATAAAAAGGAGTTCCGCCTAACCGCGAAAAGCTATCGTAGTCAACACCGGCAATTATGTAAGCGTAAAAAGCCATTACCGATGCCAGGTTTGATTGAAAGTTCTGATCAGAATAATCTATTGTTTGCCCTTCGGTATAAGTAAAGTCAAAATCCTTATCGTTAATATTTAAAAGGCTGGTGGTGTAGTTAGAGTTAAATACCGGCCGTGTAGACTGTACCTGCAGCTCCGCGTTAAAATTGCTGCTGCCATCCCAGTTGGTAATATTCACCACAAAGCTGCACTCTATACGCTCTTGCGATAAAACCGGGTCAACCAACCACTTGCGGCCATTTAAAAAATCTTTCATCGCTGTTTCCAGCGATTGAAAAACACGTTTGTTGGTGCTTTGAATCTTTGGGGATAATACGGTCACCCGCGCATTCAAGTCCTGTGCCGAAGTTTTCAGGACAAACACACTTAAAATGACATAAATCCAGATCGATCTCATACCAGAGTTATTACTTTGGCGCAGATATCACGGGCCACTTCGTCCTTACTCTTAAGATCGAAGATGGTTTTGGTAAGGCCGATGTCAATAATTGTTATTTTGTTAGTGTCGCTTTTAAAGCCTGCACCTGCATCCCTAAGCGAGTTCAACACTATCAGGTCCAGATTCTTCGACTTTAGCTTGCCTATAGCATTTTCCTCTTCGTTGTCCGTCTCCAAGGCAAAGCCTACTAACAGTTGCCCCGGCTTTTTTAAGCCCCCAAGTGTTTTTAATATATCCGTCGTTTTTTTGGTTTCGATTACAAGGCCGTTATCTTGTTTCTTTATTTTTTTAGATGCAACGGTTACGGGTGTGTAGTCGGCCACGGCGGCGCTCATTACACAGATCTTTGATTTTTCAAAGTGCTGCAGACAAGCCTCCAACATTTCGGCCGCTGATGTTACATCAATACGCTTAACTGATCGATGTTTCGTTATCTGTGCCGAAGGCCCCGCTATCAAGACAACATCAGCTCCCAATCTCGCTAACTCATCCGCAATAGCGAATCCCATTTTGCCGGATGAATGATTGCCTATAAAACGCACCGGATCAATCGCCTCAAAAGTAGGCCCGGCTGTAACTAAAGCCTGCTGCCCATTTAGCGGAAGATTTTTTTTGATATCATTTATCAAAAACTCCAATATTTCCTCCGGCTCTGCCATGCGACCTTCGCCATGTAAGCCGCTGGCCAGCTCGCCGCTACCGGGTTGTATCAATATGTTGCCAAAGCTTTGCAGGTTAGCTACATTTTGTGTGGTTGATGTGTGTTTCCACATATCCAGATCCATAGCGGGGGCAAAGTAAACCGGGCATTTAGCAGACAGGTAAATAGCTGTGAGTAGGTTATTGCAAAGCCCTGCAGCCATTTTAGCCAGCGTGTTGGCGCTAGCGGGAGCAATTATCATCAGATCTGCCCAAAGGCCTACCTCAACATGATTGTTCCATTCGCCGGTTTCACGTTTAAAATAGTCGTTAAGTACTGGTTTTTTTGAAAGGGTAGATAAAGTAAGGGGGGTAATAAAGTTTACAGCGTCCGGTGTCATTACAACTTGCACATTGGCGCCCGCTTTAATAAGCAACCGCACCAGCGTGGCCGATTTATAAGCCGCTATACTGCCGCATACGCCTAAAACTATATTTTTTCCTTCCAGCATAACCCAAAACTCCAAAGGAGGTGATAAAAGTTAAAAGTAACAAAAAAACTCCCATAGGGAGTTTCTATATCTTAATCCATCAGGCCCCTTAAGGGCAGTGGGGATTAAACTTCTTTAGCAGGGTTGCGATAGTAGATCTTTCCGTCTAAAAATTCCTGAACTGCAACTAATGATGGTTTTGGCAGTTTTTCGTAATGTTTAGATATCTCTATCTGCTCACGGTTCTCAAATACCTCTTCTAAATTGTCATTTGACGACGCAAATTCCGAAAGTTTTTGATGCAACTCTTCTTTTATGTTGTTAGATATCTGATTGGCTCTTTTACCCATTATCACTAACGACTCATAAATGTTGCCGGTTTCCTGATCCAGTTCGCGCAGATCGCGGGTTACTGTGCTGCTGGCTACAGCCGGTTTGTTATTAACATTTGCACTCATATCCATTTTTTTAGTTTGGTATTTTTTTATGTATATCCATCTTTATTGATGGTGTTTGATTTAATACAGAATCTTTACGGGCCAGCTTTCTGGCCAGCTTTTCATCGCTTGCGGCAGCAGCTATTAAGCGCCTTACAGCGGCAATGCCATTTTCGCTATCTTCTTTAACGCCGTTTACTTCTTTAAGGTATTTGCTGCTCGGATATTTCTCAACAAAGCCGACAGCCAGATTTTTAGCCTCTTCAAAGCGCTCTTCCTGTCTTGATTCGCGACTGTTCCTGGCATAATCATATTGTGCCTTTGCGTTCAGATATTCAATTTCTTCAGCGTATTTGGTATCCGGATAATCGCGTAATGTATTGCCAAAAGTAATTACCGCAGCCTGGTAGTTGCCGGTAACATAGTATAGTTTAGCATTGGCGAAAGCCTTTTCTTCAAGCTTACCGTGCAGCTCGTCCACCAATTTATTAGCTTCGGCAACATGTTCGCCTTGCGGATAAAGGTTAATATAAAGCTGCATCGCCTCAATTGATTTTAAGGTATTGGCCTGGTCAAGCGAAAAAACAGGTGCTTCAAGATATAAGCAATAGGCCGATAAATAGCGGGCCTCCTCTGCGTGGATGCTTGACGGGAAATCTTTAGAGTATTCTTTAAAATAGTAGGACGCCGCAGTATAGTCTTTTAGCTTATATGTGGTCATCGCGTTTAAATAGAAAAGCTCCTCAGCGCCGTCCTGTCCCCTATAGCGGGTTAACAATGTTTCAAAAAGTCCCAATGCTTTGCTGTACTGCTTTTTATCATAAAGCCGCTTCCCCTCCGCAAATTTTTTGGTGTTATCATTGCTGGCCTTTAGTTTTTCATACTTGCTTTTACAGCTTCCGGCTGCAACAAGTAGCAGTATTAAAAGGCCCCCAGCTAACGATCGTTGGTTTTTAAACATTTTGCAAAGATAAATAATAATACAAAGTCAATCAATTTTTTATTTGTAGGGTGTAAATATAAGCACCTGGTTAATAGCAAATACACTATAATCCCCCTTTTAACATCTTTTAACGTATATATAGTATATAAATGTACTTGTGTGTATTATTATTAAAGGGATGTTTTTTGTTTTATCTATATTATATAAAGTCGTTTAATCTGCCTGTTTTAAGTGTTTGGATGCCGGGCTTAAATTTAAAGGTGAATTTTTTTACCCTCATATGCAGCGTGTTAACTTTACACTAAGCTTTTTTTGTGACGATTGTTTGCATAGTATAAAAATCCACGTACCTTTGCAGCCCGCAAATGAGGAAGCGGTTTGTTCATTGAAGAAGGAGTTGGTTAGAGGGTTTGAAGGTTTTACCGGATACAAGAGAAGTAAGAGATAGGATAAAATCAACAGCAAAAGGCACCAAAATATATTTTAAAATATATTTGGAAAAGGAAAAAAGATTCCTACCTTTGCAGTCCCAAAACAAGGGCGCTAAAATAAGCGAAACACCGGAAGCGATTTCCGGGAATAAAAATTTGAAAAGGTGATCGTTGCAATAACGATAAACTATAAAATCTGAACCGTGAAGGGGAAGAGCAAAGTTCTTTTAAAAGATGCAATCATGTACCGAGCGGTTAGGCGCGGTTGACTTA
>CBFGNU010000269.1:0-5697 GCA_965650195.1 uncultured Mucilaginibacter sp.
CGCATTAGCAGCAGCGCAACCGCAAACAGAATTAACCACTACAAACACAGTTCCTTCACTTTCTACAGCACTGGTTACGGCTGCAGCATCTTTTAACTCTTCAAAACCAACTTTGGTTAACTCTTCCCGCATAGGGGCAACCAAATATTCCGGGTACATCATAATCTTCTTAAAATATTTCTACAAAAATAAACAAATCGTATGCAGGTTTGATTTAACTAAGTGAATATTAACACCCTGCTGACAAATACTACTTGCTCAGGTACATTGATTTTTCTTTATACAAATGCCTGAAATATGGATCCTGCAGGTTAGGTATAAAGCGGATAGCTTCGCCTGTCGACTTCATTTCGGGACCCAATTGTTTTTCCACTTCAGGGAATTTATCAAAAGAGAACACCGGTTCTTTTATGGCATATCCCCATAGCTTGCGCTCAATAGTAAAGTCTTTCAGTTTGGCCACACCCAGCATAACCTTAGCGGCAATGTTAATGTAAGGTACATCGTAAGCTTTTGCTATAAATGGCACCGTACGAGACGCCCGGGGGTTAGCCTCTATCACATATACACTATCATTCTTTATGGCGAATTGTATATTCAGTAAACCACAAACGTTTAACGCTTTTGCAATTTTGATAGTATACTCCTCCATTTTTTTGATCACATCTTCTGACAGATCAAAAGGCGGAAGCACTGAGTACGAGTCGCCGGAGTGGATACCTGCAGGCTCAATATGCTCCATTAAACCGATGATATGTACGTCCTCGCCATCACAGATAGAATCTGATTCGGCTTCCGACGCACGATCAAGGAAGTGGTCTATCAACACGCGGTTGCCCGGTAGGTTCTTTAACAAACTTACTACTGCTTTCTCCAGGTCCTCATCATTAATAACAATGCTCATTCCCTGGCCTCCTAATACATAACTTGGACGAACCAGTACCGGATAGCCTACCTGATGAGCAACCTCAATTGCTTCTTCAGCGCTTTCTGCTACGCCGTATTTAGGATAAGGGATCTCCAGTTCTTTTAACAGATCAGAGAAACGGCCACGGTCCTCGGCGATATCCATGTCATTGAATGATGTCCCAATGATCTTGATGCCATGCTCGTGCATTTTCTCAGCCATTTTAAGGGCAGTTTGGCCCCCTAACTGAACGATTACACCATAAGGTTTCTCCAGATCAATTATCTCACGTACGTGCTCCCAGAATACCGGCTCAAAGTATAACTTATCTGCCATGTTAAAGTCGGTTGATACAGTCTCAGGGTTACAGTTAACCATGATGGCTTCAAAACCCGACTCTTTGGCTGCTAACAAACCGTGCACGCAGCTATAATCAAACTCAATACCCTGACCAATGCGATTAGGACCGGAGCCTAATACAATTATCTTTTTCTTATCAGAAACGATGGATTCGTTCTCTCCCTCGTAAGTAGAGTAGTAGTAAGGCGTTTTAGCCGGGAACTCAGCAGCGCAGGTATCTACCATTTTATAAACACGGCGTATGCCCAGCTCCTGGCGACGTTGGTAAACCTGCTCTTCGGTAGTATTGGTTAATATATACGCTATCTGCTGATCTGAAAATCCTTTTTGCTTAAGGGTAAAGAGAAAATCTTCCGGGATATTGTTTAGAGAATACCTACGCAATTCATTCTCCATTGACACCACTTCCATTATCTGATTAAGGAACCAGCGGTCTATCTTGGTAGCTTTGCGCACAGATTCAATCGGCACGCCTAAGCTTAAAGCATCGTAAATATGGAACAGCCTGTCCCAACTTGGATGCTCAAGGCTATGCATTATTTCGTCAAGATTGCGGCTTTGTCTGCCGTCGGCACCTAAACCGGCGCGGCCGATCTCTAAACTCTGACAGGCTTTCTGCAAAGCCTCAATAAAGCTGCGGCCAATGCCCATTACCTCGCCAACCGATTTCATTTGCAGCCCCAACTCGCGGTTAGCGCCTTTAAATTTATCAAAATTCCAGCGAGGGATCTTCACGATCACGTAGTCCAGCGTCGGCTCAAAATAAGCTGATGTTGTTTTGGTGATCTGATTTTCTATTTCGTCAAGGTTATAACCTATAGCCAGCTTGGCAGCGATTTTAGCAATAGGATAACCTGTTGCTTTTGATGCCAGGGCAGATGAGCGTGATACACGTGGGTTGATCTCGATAGCGATGATAGCTTCATCTGCCGGGTTAACCGAGAACTGCACGTTACAACCACCGGCAAAGTTACCTATGGCGCGCATCATTTTGATGGCCTGGTTACGCATTTCCTGGTAGCATCGGTCGCTCAAAGTCATGGCCGGGGCCACGGTAATCGAATCGCCCGTGTGGATACCCATCGGGTCAAAGTTCTCAATGGAGCAGATGATAATAACGTTGTCATTGCTATCGCGCAACAACTCCAGCTCGTATTCTTTCCATCCTAAAACGGCTTGCTCTACCAATACCTCGTGGGTTGGCGATGCTTGTAATCCGCGACTAAGCGCCGCGTCAAAATCTTCTTTTTTATGTACAAAGCCTGCGCCTTTACCGCCTAAGGTATAGCTTGGGCGTATAACCAGCGGGAAACCAATTTCCTGCGCGGCTTCTTTACCTTCTAAAAACGAGTTGGCAATTTTTGATGTGGCCACGCCAACACCAATGTCAACCATCAGCTGGCGGAAGGCTTCGCGGTTCTCTGTCTTTTCAATAGCTGCTAAATCAACACCTACTATCTTGGTGCCGTATTTTTCCCAAATACCTTGTTCCGCACAAGCAATGCAAAGGTTAAGTGCGGTTTGACCGCCCATGGTAGGCAATACGGCGTCAATTTTCTGTTCCTGTAATATCTTTTCAATGCTTGCAGGCTCAAGCGGCAGCAGGTAAACATGGTCAGCAATAACCTTATCGGTCATGATAGTGGCCGGGTTGCTGTTGATAATGGAAACCGAAATACCTTCGTCTTTTAGCGATAATGCAGCTTGCGAACCGGCGTAATCAAACTCGCAGGCCTGGCCAATAATAATAGGACCCGAACCGATAATGAGGATTGATTTAATGGAGTTGTCTTTTGGCATAGTCTTTTTTGGTGCTATGGCTGATGAATATTAGTTATTATTAACTACAACCCATCAACTATTAACTATTTCTATGCGCTGAGGCAGGATATTCCCGACTCCAGCGTCGGGATGCAAAGATAGAAAAAATGAGGTATCTGGGATTTATTTTTTACATTAATATTGGCAGGTTAAATGCGCGCTGTTATTGCAGGTAAGCGCAAATGCAAAAAGGCAACGCATCCAATGGTGCATTGCCTTTTCTATATACTTAAACTGTC
Organism: uncultured Mucilaginibacter sp.; assembly: GCA_965650195.1. Classification (GTDB taxonomy): domain Bacteria; phylum Bacteroidota; class Bacteroidia; order Sphingobacteriales; family Sphingobacteriaceae; genus Mucilaginibacter. Next base: position 3,328 of record CBFGNU010000269.1, read on the forward strand.
CCTTAAAACAGCTCTTTCAACATAGCCAACGCTTCGCTGCTGTTTTTCTCTTCTGTTAAATCAAATATTGATGTCGACTTTCCGGCAACATCAACATTCTTGTTCTGAACAATGCTTTGCACCGCGTTTTCATCAAAGGCTTCAGCAAGTTGCTTTCCAAAACTAAACTCGGTAAAGGCCTTCGCCTCGCCAGTTGAAAAATTAGAGTTGTAACGCTGTAACTCAACAAGTGCCTCTACCGGACCAGCCGATAAATGCACACCATTAGCACCCTGCGATACATCTGGTAATCCCAATTTCTCTTTATTGTCTAAAAATGACCTTCTTAAACTGCCCGCGTTGGCTTTGGTAGGATCAGTAGCACCTATAAAGTTGTTCCTCGCGTTGCTCCAGTCCGTATCGCTTGATAACGACATTACAATAATGCTCTTGCCTTTATCTGTAAATTGCTTTAACTGACGGCCATGAAAGCCATTTATTAAATATACGGTCTCGTCGTCCAGCTTAACCTCAACAACATAAGTGCCGCCGGCCAGTTTTTTGCTGCCTATGTTTTGGCACAGATAATCAAGCGAGGTTGCGGTAAACTCCGGATACTTGCTTAAAAACTCCAATCCGCCTAAAACCTTCGCGTCGTTTACCGACTTGCCGAAAAGTTCCTGGAACTTTTCCTTAGCACCCTGGCTCATGTTGCCAACCGCGTTTGATGCTATCTGGTTAATAACGCCGTAATGCTGCGCAATAATGTTGAACTGATCGAGATATTTAGCTGTCAGGATCTTTACATCATGTACAGAAAAACCGAACTCGTCGATCTTCGCGAAGATCAGTTTTAAAATCTCCTCTAGTTTTATGCTGTCGTTTTTAACGGTGATTTCGGGCTTTATAAAAAACAAGAACTGGTTGCTTTTTACTGCAGCGCCTGCATCAGCAAAAAGTTCTTTATAAAGAATGGTCTCGTTTTGCGCTTCGCGCACGTTATCTACTATCGTTGGTATCAATTTATCTGTTCCGGTCATTGTGTATGTCTGTTTTTCGAGGGCAAAGATAGGAAAATGAGGGGAATATGGGGAGAGTAATGCCGCGACTTGTGCTCTGCTCCTATTTCGGCATTTACTTTTGCTCCGGCGACACCGTCAGGCGGATGGAAGCGTTTCACAAAAATATGAAACAAATGAAACGAAATGAAACGCTATTTTTTGTTATGTCCTGATATTCAATTATTTAATTTTTTAGATGAAACGCCGTGAAACTACTTATTCGTCAGGAAAATTAGCTGTAGAATTAATGTAATTAATTGTTTTACAGATGCTTGTAAAATTGGATGAATTTCGTTTCAGAGTGAAACGGCAAATGGGTTGCTTTCGATCATTCCCATTTAAGAAGTAATCCCGGCTAATTCAAACTTCCCAATCACCTGAAAATAAAAAATCCCCTTAGAAATATCTAAGAGGATTTGCGCCGTATTTGTTGTTGTTTTTATTTGATGCCCGCGTTAGACACCGAACCGGGTTATCATATTGCTAAACTTATAGCTAATGATTCTATTATAAAAGCCGTCCCGGTAAGCGTCCCGACACACGATTGGGTCTTTTATGCTAATGAGAATAAAATTAAGTATCAAACCGAATACATTAAGGCTGAGAAGCCGATAGATAAAGGAGTTTTGGCTTTATCGCCGGTTGATCTTATTAAAAACAGGATAGCGCCCGAAAGGGGGAAATTATACCTGTACTCTTACTTCCCGCAAAAACAGGAGGTCAGCAGCGAAAATTTTAGCTTGAAAACCCGCGTACGGATGAAAGAAATAAGCAACAATTTTTGTCCTTATATAGCTATCGAGGTGTATGCTCAACGCTATTTTATGCTTATAAAAAGCACCCCTAATGGATGTGCCAGCGAAGCGGTGGTATATTTAGGCGAAAAAAAAATAAGCGGTAAAGACACCAACCTGGCCCCAATATCTTTTGATGTTACCCAATGGACGGATGTAGAGCTTACCGTTAAAAATAAACACGCCACCATTAAAATAAATGGCAAAGAAAGCTTTTCAGGCAGCTATAAAAACGATACCAAATTGATAACAGGCTTGTCGTTCATTTCAAACGGGTTGTGCGAAGTTGACAATGTTGAGCTTAAAGGATTGGATGGGAAAGTGGTTTACAGAAATGATTTTTGATCTTCTTATAACAAAAAAGCCTGAACGGTATATATTTTTCGCATTCGGCTCGCTTAACTTTTCGGGAATATTATTGTTGCTACATTCCATCTTTTTACTACTTTTGCCATCCGCACGGGGGATTAGCTCAGCTGGCTAGAGCGCTTGCATGGCATGCAAGAGGTCATCGGTTCGACTCCGATATTCTCCAC
>CBFGNU010000270.1:0-5669 GCA_965650195.1 uncultured Mucilaginibacter sp.
GTACAAAAGCCGCAGTTTTAAATATTACATAGACGCCGCCGCTGGTATCACCGAAAAAGCCCGGCTAAAAGGCGCTTATATAAAATATCCCAACGGACTGAATAAGCCGGTAAGACATATTCTCTTCTTCAAATCATATCCTTCTGTTAAACCGGGCAGTAAAATAATTGTGCCAGAAAAAAATCCGGAATCAAGGTTTAAGATCGGAGTTGGCGAAATAGGCGGCATAGCCGCTATATTATCGGCCCTTGTAAGCATGGTTGCAATTTTATCTAAATAAGCATGAAACAGGAAAATAACTCACATCCTTTTGAACAAGAGTTTTCTTTTAACCAAATGCTTAACGATCGTTTCAGCGATATAAAATATCTTTTACAATTTAAGGGCCTTATAATCGCGTGCGTTATCGCCGGGGGCGTTTTAGGTGCTTTAGCAGCTTATTTAAAGCGCCCTACTTATACTGCGAGGCTTACTTTTGTTGTTGATGACGCAAAATCATCTGGGTCAATGGGAGGGCTTTCCGCATTAGCAGGGCAATTTGGGTTTAATCTGGATGGGCTTGGTGGAGCGAGCGGTGTGCTGGCCGGCGATAATATTGAAGAATTGGTAAAAAGCCACAAATTGATAAAAAACACGCTGGTCTCTGCCTATGATGACACGCAAACACTTGCCGACAAATATGCCGTTACTTATAAATTGAGTAAAGAATGGCTTGAATATAGCCCGGATGGCAAGATTATAAGGTTTCCGCTGGATGGCAAAAACAATACACGCTTACAGGATAGTTTGTTGAATGAAATGACTGAACTTATTTTAGAAAAAGGGCAATTCGGAATATCAAAACCTGATAAAAAACTTGGCTTTTTTGAGATAAGTGTTACCATGAAAGACGAAAAACTGGCAATGCTTTTTTGCCAGCGCATTATAAAACAGTCTACCGATTTTTTTATTACGACAAAAACAAAAAGGTTAAAAAACAACGTCGACAGGCTTAAATTACGCGCCGACAGCATAGAAAAAATATTGAATTACAAAACCTTTTCTGTATCAACAAGTACGCGTAGCATACTTGATTTAAACCCTGCGTTTACCGAAGAAGATGCCAGGGTTGATATTAAGCAACGTGATAAGATTGTACTAAGCACCATTTTCTCTGAAACAGTAAAAAATCTTGAGGCAAGTAAAACTATGCTCGCTCAAGAAACCCCTACAGTACAGGTAGTGGACGAGCCCGAAATGCCGCTAAAAAAAAACAAACTCAAATACCCAATAGCTATTACATCGGGCATAATTATACTGTTGGTGTTGTTCGCTTTTTATAAACTTCTAACCAGAAGGGAATCAAAACCTGTAAGTAACGCCTAATTGTCCGTAAAAATTAGTCGCAGTATTTTGCGGCGTATAATAAACACCCGGAACTAAATTTTTTGTTATCCACTGGTAGTTTAACGACGTTATATGTTGCAATTTTGCGCTAAGCAATAAATTGCGATAATCCCATTCGCCCTGTACACCAACAACAAGATCAACCCACTTGCGTGAATGCCCGTTAATATCCGGTAGGTAAGCGTTAGAAAAATCAACGCCATGCTCATAACGGTCAAATGTGACACCTAATTTTTTTAATCCGGAAACCCAATTAACATCTACATGCTGCAAATTTCCTCCGGGACCAGTGCCGGCGCCCATAACCTGTCCTTGGTTTGTGTGCCCCTGCCTTACCTGGCTATGCAAATAATATGATCCTGCCTCTCTAACTAACCTGTCAACACTTTGCGAAAGTTGGGTAACCTCCGCACTAAACAAAATTTGTTGATCATCGCTTCTATTAAGAGGGAGCAACTTTCTGAAGCCAAAAACATATGCCCTGGAATGGTCGGGCGAGCCTATAAAATCGCGATAATTATGTGAATTGTCATTTAGGCCATATTCAAAATACAACTCGGCCCTGGCTCTTTTGAATAACCACCGCGCGTAAAAAGAAGTGTATTGATCTCGTGACACAGGGTCGCCGTCGTTGGTATTTACTTTTTGATATGGAAAGAAAAATGGAACATAATCGCTAAACTTTTTTATGTCGGGACCATAGGCGTTAAAAGTACGCGTAAGTCCTAATGTTAACCCGGCTACCCACTTAGGATGATAGTTGAAATTAAAGCCTGTAAAGTAGCGCCAGTCATTACGTTTAGGCCATACTAAGCCTTCTCCGTTCGGTAAAAACGTTGCGGCTGTAGGCGGGTAGTTAGTTCCTTCCAATCGTCCGCCAACGGCTTGAAATTCAAAATAACCAACGTACGTTTTAAATGGCCGTGTAGAGTTCAGCGTAATATGTCTAAATCCGGGTGCGTTATTACTCAATATCAATGAGTTACTTATTCCGGGGCCCCACCATATATTTTCATTAGAAACCCCTATTGATATGGGATCAAAAGTCAAACGTATACTGCTTTGTCCTAAAAAAAACTTTTTATAAGCATTAGCCCCAAATCGCTCTGGCAGGTCTATATTGTTGTAAACAATATAGAAATTCTTAATTTCATCATCGGCCCTGGAGCCGCCGGAAAATCCAACAAAAGGTTTATTAGCAGCATAGACATATTCAGGTCTTAACTGAACGCTTAACGGGCCTAATTTAAAATAAAAACCGCCGCTTACCATTGTCTCATAACCTCTGGATGGTATCATCGCTCCGTCATTCCATCCATACGGATAATTAGAATTGTATTGCTGCTGCCAGGTTATCGGCAATAACTGAAAAACACCCTGTCCTTTTGCAAATATAAAAGGCAAAAGGGGCGACCATTTCGTTGGTTTTTGCACACTATCTGGCGTATACGAGAAAGCTTGCTTAGACGTACTCCCATTAAATAAGGGCCTAACAGTGAAAGATACGTTTGAGTCAACGTCACCTTTTAGCTGCATTCTTCTATAGTAATCTTCTAAAACAGGTGTACCCACCGGTAGCGTTTGTGCTTCCAGATCAACAGAAAAAATCAGAAGGCAAATAAAAAATATGTTAAAACTCTTCCTCATTAAGTATCTCCAAACACAGGAGTATTTTATTTTCATTAATAATAAACAATATCAGTACCTGACTTTGTTTTACTTTGCAAAATATAAACTAAAATGTTGCTATTTTCTGCAAGTCGACGTCTTCGTTATACGCAACACTATTACCGTAGCTGAGTGCTCTGTTTAAGAATGTTAAATTATGATAAAATGAATTGACAATGCGACTTATGTATTCTGGGAAGACCGGACATACTGTGTAAGATACAGAAGAATTAGTATTTGCGGTTGACTGTGCACGCCTGCAAAAATCATCAAGACCAGGTGTACCAATCGGGAGTGATTGTGTAAAAGCGTTAAAAGTATTAACAACCATCAAAATAGCCATAAAAATGGCAAGTTGAAGGGTTTTCATAAATTAATTGCTTTTACCTTAATTTTATCTACAGACCAACTCTCATCACATTTTGGACTAGGATCATTGGTTTGGGTAAGTTTATCAAAACATTTTATTGAAAGCGTACCACCTTTATGCGCAAAAGTTTTTGTTATTACGTATAAAGAGGTGCCATTAGGATAAGTCGCCTTGCATGCTGCAGGTAGATCAACTGTAGTTGCGTTTGTTTTTGGATTATTAAAATTGTTGGGATAACTATTGGGATAAGATTGCGGCCTGCATATATCTGTTAATGAACAAGGAAAATTGGAAAAAGTTGTTGATATATAAGGATTGCTATCAACAAACATCTCCCAAATGTCCGGTCCGTCCGGCGACGCAGAGTTGCCGTCCCAACTATCATGAATATATAAATCAAATGATACAGAAATCAGATCATGGGCAGGTAAACTATTAAGCGATAATGTAAAGCCCCCATTATTATAACGACCTAATACCTTAGAACCATTATATGTTTCAATAACACCACCGTTTATATCATTGAGATCATTTGTCTCAAAATCATTGCTGTACACGTCGACACTGCTTGATACCTTGTCTTTGCATGAAAAAACTGACAACAACAAGAAAAAAACAATAAAGAATGATCTCTTATTCATTTATACAGCTTTAGAAATAAGATCTAACTCTTCAAAAATAGAGTTTTCGCTCTTAAATTCATAAACAATCTTCTTCATTGCGCGTACAACTTCCAGATCGTCACTTGCAAGCGCATGAGATATTAGGGTGCCTATCTGTTCTTCAATCTCATAGTATAGATATTCTCTCACCTGCCCTATCATTATCTTTTCATGATGTGTTGGCAAGGTATTCTCATTATCATTTAACAATTCCTCAAAAAGCTTTTCGCCAGGGCGCAAGCCGGTGAATTCTATTTTTATATCTTGATCTGGTACCAAACCGGCCAGTTTTATCATTCGTTTGGCCAATTCAACAATTTTTACCGATTTACCCATATCAAAAATATAGATCTCGCCACCCTTACCCATGCATCCGGCTTCAAGTACCAGGCGGCACGCTTCAGGTATTGTCATAAAATAACGCGTTACTTCTGGATGCGTTACTGTAACAGGCCCGCCCTTTTCTATCTGTTGTTTAAACCGCGGAATTACTGATCCGTTTGAACCCAAGACATTACCAAAACGTGTTGTTATAAACCTTGCTTTATCCCTTTTATTTAAGTTATTAATAAGCTTTACATCTTTACTGTTTATAGCGCGATTTAAAGATTGTACATACATTTCTGCTATACGCTTCGAGGCGCCCATTACGTTTGTTGGATTAACCGCCTTATCAGTAGAAATCATTACAAACTTCTTCACTCCGTGCTTTACTGAAAGATCTGCTATAGTTTTTGTCCCTAATACATTGGTTTTTACCGCTTCTGAGGGATTATCTTCCATTAGCGGCACATGTTTGTATGCAGCAGCATGATACACGTATTGGGGCTTATAAGTGTCGAAAAGATGCTCCATACGTCGCTCATCTTTTACGTCGCCAATGAAAGGCATAAAGTTTGCCCCTGGAGACTCTTCAGATAATTCCAAATATAAATGGTGTAACGCTGTTTCAGCCTGATCGCACATTATAATTAACGCTGCATCAAATCTTAATAATTGCCTTACAATTTCGCTTCCAATTGAGCCGGCTGCACCAGTAATCAAAATACGCTTGTCGTGCAGTTCGCTCTTAATACCAGCAGTATCAATCTTAATTTGATCGCGGTTTAACAGATCCTCTATATTTACATTTTGAATTTGATTTGGATGCAGTTCGCCGTTTGCCCACTGATTGTGGGGTGGTATGTTAAGCACTTTTACATTGTTCTCCAGGCAAATGTCAACTATTTTATTTTTCTCGTCCGCCGGAATACTATAAGTGGCAAAAACAAGTTCATCCACATTATGCTCGGCTATAATTTTTAATAGGAATTTTGAGTCGTATATTTTAATCCCACCAATCGTTTTTCCAACTTTACGTTGATCGTCATCAAAAAAAGCTGTTATTTTTTTATTTACTTTATATGCATTATCAAAAGTTCGCTTAGCAACCACACCTGCTTCACCGGCACCGTAAATAACAACATTTTTTTCGTCAAGCTTTAGGTTTCGGATATAGATAAAAACGTATTTAACAGTAATACGATAAGCCACCATTAAAAGGAAACAGCTTAACGCCATTATTACCAAAATGCTCTTAGGCA
>CBFGNU010000271.1:0-5666 GCA_965650195.1 uncultured Mucilaginibacter sp.
CCGCGTTGAGCTGGCTATGCGCTGCGTGCCCGAAAAGATAAAGGAGATCCGCAACACTGCCATTAACAGCGTTTTTGCCGACGAAGTGCAAGGCATGGACGAGCAATCTCGCGAGGTGCTGGAGCGTGTAATGAATTACATGGAGAAAAAATATATCAGTGTGCCCATGGTAATGGCGAAAGATATATTGATCAACAGTAATTAAAACTCCCTTACTCCTTTTTCGTATCCCACTTACCTTCCTGTTTAGCCAGATCTATAAATTTCTGGCCATGCTCTGTCATTAATCCGGCAGCAGTAAGGCGTTCAACCCTTTCAATGTTTGATGGGCTCCAATTGCTTTTAGCTTTACGGCGAGAGAAACGCTGATAAGTACTTTCGGCATCGCGTTTATAGGATATAGAATCTATCCACCCAAAACATAAAACTTCTTCAACCGCCTCAACATAGGTTACACTTGGCGTTTCGCTTTTTTTGTGATAGATAATTGCAAATACCTGCTCTTTTGTCTGACTGTTATTTTGCAGCCAGTCGCGCCATTGTTGCCTGGTTTCAGCATAAACAGCTTCAATCTCTTTAAATGTTTCGGTGGTCATAGGTTTTCATTTTTGTTTTGATAAAACTATCGAACCATAATGACAGCCCTATGTCAGCAGCAATATTATAAATAAAACGGCTTACCAAATATGGCTTTAATTTTCAAATTGCTTATATTGCCCTGTATAACAAGTATTTGCTTTGACCTCACAATTTTTTAATTTATGCACTTACCCCAAAATCTTTTTAAGAGCGCGGCTCTATTCCTGCTCACATTTTTCACGTTATCGTTACAAGCGCAATCCCCTAAAAACAACAAAGCATTTAACGAGCTTTTAGAGCGATATTATGAAGAGGGCTTAGTGTTTAATCCCTTATCAACAACACTGAGCGGAGACTACAGGTATAGCGATCAACTACCTAATACTATTTCAGTTCCTTTTCTTAAAAAACTGCACGATTTTAATATCAGCTATCAGCAAAAATTAGCCCAATTTAACCGCTCATCGGTAAGCTCATTTGATAAAATATCTTTCGATATGTTGAAATTCTCGCTTGAAAATGCCCTTGAAAAGGAAAAGTTTCACGAGGAATACATGCCGTTTAATGAGTTCAGAAGCATGCCGAATGATATCGCTTCTATGGGGTCGGGCCTGGTAGTACAGCCGTTTAAAACTGTAAAAGATTATTATAACTGGTTAAAGAGAATGGATGATTTTACCGTTTGGGCTGATACAGCCGTTGCCAATTTTAATAAGGGTATTGCTACTGGTATGATTTTACCCAGAGCGCTGGTGGTTAAAATGATACCGCAATTAGAGCCGCACACTACCACAGATACTGCTAAAAGTATTTTTTATGGTCCTATTAAAATGTTCCCGGCATCTTTCACAAATGAGGATAAAACAGCGCTTAGGCTGGCCTATCAAAATGCTATTGTCTTTAAGATAGCTCCTGCCTATAAAAAGTTAGCCGACTATTTAAAAACCACCTACCTGCCAAAAGCAAGGGCTACTTCGGGTTTTAACAGTATTCCTAACGGTGCTGCCATATACCGGTATAGGGTTAAGTTTTACACAACTACTAATCAAACGCCCGATCAGGTTTACCAAACCGGCTTATCAGAAGTAAACAGGATAACCAAAGCAATAACCGAATTAAAAGGTAAAGCCGGGTTTAAGGGCAGCATAGCAGAGCTGTTTGATTATATGACAAATGACCGAAAGTTTTTCCCTTTTAAAACAGACGAACAGGTGTTGGATAGCTTTAGAAGAATATTACCAAAAATGCAGCCGCATTTGAAGCAATTGTTCAATATTGTTCCAAAAGCCGCACTTGAAATACGGGCTGTGGAAAAATTTCGTGCATCCACGTCATCAGCAAACTACCTATACGGTGCTGCAGACGGAAGCAGGCCCGGATATTTTAATGTGCCCATACCTGATGCGGCGAATTATAACGCACTGCGTATGGAAGCCCTTTTTTCGCACGAAGGAATTCCCGGCCATCACTTTCAATTGTCTTTGCAAATAGAAAACCCCGATTTTCCAAAGATCAGAAGATTTGCAATTTATTCGGTATTTGCCGAGGGCTGGGCGTTATACACAGAATCATTAGGTAATCAACTCGGGTTGTACAACGATCCTTACATAAAAATTGAGGCTTTAAAGTCTGAGTTATTCAGGGCCGTTAGGCTGGTAGTAGATGTTGGGATGCACACAGGGAAAATGACGAGAGAGGAAGCAATTAAATACATGATAGAAAAAGCCGGTCGAGGTGAGCAAATTGCTACCGTAGAAATAGAAAGGTACATGGCTGAACCAGGACAGGCGCTGGCTTATAAAACAGGCGAAATGAAAATAAAGCAGCTGCGCGACCGATATCAAAAAAGTTTAGGCACCAAATTCAGCATCAAAAAGTTCCATGATGCGGTTTTGCTTGGCGGAAACATGCCTTTAAGTGTATTTGAAACTTACATGAACGATTGGGCGGCAACGCAGTAAAATCTATTCAACACAACAATTATTTGCTCTAACCTCATACAATTTATTATGCACTTCCCCCAAACCCTTTTTAAGAGCGCGGCTCTATTCCTGCTCTCATTTTTCACGTTATCGTTACAAGCGCAATCGCCTGCAAACAACAAGGCTTTTAATGAACTTTTAGAGCGATATTATGAAGAGGGCTTAGTTTTTAATCCCTTATCAGCAACACAAAGCGGAGACAACCGGTACAACGATCAATTAGCTAATGATGTATCTGCACCTTACATTAAAAGGGTGCATGACTTTAATATAAGTTATCAGCAAAAGCTAAAGCAATTTAAACGCGCCTCATTAAATTCATTTGATAAAATTTCATTTGATATAATGAAATTACAACTGGAAATGTCCATTGAGAAAGAAAAGTTTCACCAGGAATACATGCCCTTTAATCAATTTCGTAGCTTACCCAACAGCCTCGCGGCTGCTGGTACCGGTACAGGCATACAGCCATTTAAAACCGTGAAAGATTATTACGACTGGCTAAAGAGGATTGGAGCTTTTACAGTTTGGGCCGATAGCGCCATTGCAAATTTTAATAAAGGCATTGCAACAGGCATAGTGTTACCCAAAGCATTGGTTGTTAAAATGATACCGCAATTGGAAGCGCAAACTACTTCAGATACTGCCAAAAGCCTTTTTTACGGGCCGATTAAAATGTTCCCTGTATCTTTCACAAAAGAGGAGAAGGCGGCGCTCAGGCTGGCTTATCAAAACGCGATTACCCAAAAAGTAGCGCCTACCTATCAAAAATTGGCTGCTTATCTAAAAACAACTTATTTGCCGAAGGCGAGGGCTACTTCTGGTCTTAACGCTATACCAAACGGTGCCGCTCTTTACCAATATCGCGTTAAGTTGTACACCACAACCAATCAAACACCTGATGAGGTTTACCAAACCGGTTTGTCAGAGGTGGATAGAATAATTAAGGTTATTACTGCTTTAAAAGATAAGGCAGGCTATAAAGGCACTTTAGCTCAATTGTTTGAGTACATGCGAACCGAGCGACAATTTTTTCCTTTTAAAACGGATGAGCAGGTTCTGGATAGTTTTAAAAGAATTTTACCAAAAATGCAGCCGCATCTTAAAGTACTGTTCAACCGGGTTCCGAAATCGGCGCTCGAAATAAGAGCGGTGGAAAAATTTCAGGCAGCAACCGCCGCTGCTAATTATCAGCGCGGAGCTGCGGATGGCAGCAGGCCCGGGTATTTTAATATGCCCATACCGGATGCAGTCAATTTTAATGCGCTTAGTATGGAAAATATCTTTGCGCACGAAGGAATACCCGGCCACCATTTCCAATTATCTCTGCAACAGGAAAATGCGAATTTTCCAAAGATCAGAAAGTTCGCCGCCTACTCGGCATTTTCTGAAGGTTGGGGGCTGTATGCCGAATCGTTGGGTGATGAGTTGGGTTTATATACCAATCCTTTTATTAAAATTGCTGCATTAAAATATGAGTTATTTAGGGCAATACGCCTGGTAGTAGATGCAGGAATGCATACCGGCAAAATGACCAGGGAGCAGTCTATTAATTACATGTTGGACAAAGCAGGCTGGGACGAAGCGGATGCCGTAAAAGAAACAGAAAGGTACATGGCCGATCCGGGCCAGGCGCTGGCCTATAAAACGGGCGAAATGAAAATAAAGCAGTTGCGAGACCGGTATAAAAGAAGCTTGGGCACAAAATTCAGCATCAAAAAATTTCACGATGCCGCGCTGCTTGGCGGCTCTATGCCTTTAACTGTATTTGAAACTTATATGAATGATTGGGCAGCAATGCAGTAAACATGTAATGAGCATGATTCTGTAAAGCAAATGCAGAATCATGCTCATTAAAGGGCTTAATTAGCGGCAAACTGCCCAACCCTGTAACTACCGCCCGGCGTGCGGAAAGCAATATTTAGCCGGTTAAAGGTATTAATTGTAGTTACGGCTAACGTCAGATCAACCAGCTCTTTTTCGGTAAATTGTTTACTGGCCTGCTCAAAAACATCGTCGGGCACATCGCAATTGTCGAGTTTGGTAACAGCTTCTGCCCAGGCAAGTGCGGCGCGTTCCCTATCGGTGTATACAAGCGCTTCGCGCCAGGCCGCTATCATATAAAGCCGTTGTTCGGTTTCGCCATTGGCGCGCAGGTCCTTGGAGTGCATGTCCAGGCAAAAGGCACAGCCATTAATTTGTGATACCCTGAAGTAAAGCAAGTGTAACAGGTTTTCATCAAGTCCTGAGTTTCCTAAATAGGCACGTATGCCATACAGTGCTTGCAAAGCGCCCGGCGCTTCTTTAAAAGCATTAATTCGTTGTTCCATTGTATTCTGTTTATTGGTAAATTATGCCTCAATGACGATCAGCATCGATAGAATTGGACAACGGACCGCAAAATACCAGCATAATCACTGTTCCAAATTGCCCGGAAGGGTGTTCCAAAGTGTTCCAAATTTAAGTGAAAATCGAAAAACGTCACAAGGCGCTTATTGTCAGGTGATTGAAGGCGTTTTACAGCTAATCTTACTGACTTATAAGTAGTTTCAAAGTGTTCCAAACTGTTCCACGCTAAAATAGAAAAGTACTGATGGACAACAAGTTAGTACCGTCAGTTAATTTGGAAAATTTTCAGGCTTTATATTTTTTGGAACAGCTGATGTTCTTTATTGTCAGCACAGAAAGCACCCGCTTCTCAATTAGATCAACCATCTGCACATCCCGCACATCTGCATATTTGCACATCCTCTCATCCGCACATCTGCATATCCGAGTATTTGCACATCCACAAGTCATAACATTAATTAATCTTCCATCATCTGCATTAAAAAATTAAATTTGCGGTTGCAAATAATTGAGGCAATTGGAAAGAACATTAATTATAGGAACACGCGGCAGCGAATTGGCGCTGTGGCAGGCGCATTTTGTAAAAGATAGCCTGGCGAAGCATAACATAACCGCCGAGCTAAAGATCATTAAAACGCAGGGCGACCGTATTCTGAATTTAAGTTTTGATAAGCTGGAAGGCAAAGGCTTTTTCACCAAAGAACTGGAGGAAGAGCTTTTAGCCGGAACCATTGACCTTGCAGTGCATTCGCATAA
>CBFGNU010000272.1:0-5645 GCA_965650195.1 uncultured Mucilaginibacter sp.
GAGCGATATAGGGTCATTTAGAGATATTGAGTTAATAAGAGATAATAAAATTATACGCCACCTTGATTTATATGACTTTTTGGTGAAAGGCAGCCAGAAAGATAATATTGGACTTAAAGATCAGGATGTTATTCGCGTTCCAACATACCGTTTACGCGTTGAATTGAAGGGAGAGGTGAAAATCCCGGCGATATTTGAAATGAAATCGGGCGAATCTTTACAAGATCTAATAGATTTTAGTGGCGGATTTACTGACGAAGCATATACGGCACGGATCAAGATAAATCAGGTATCAGATCAACAGCGTAGAATAACAGACGTTGTGGAGGCCGATTTTAAAACTTATTCGCCTTTACGCGGAGATAAATTCGTTGTTGAACGTATACTTGACCGCTTTGAGAACCGCGTAATTATCAAAGGGGCTGTTTTTCATCCCGGCGAATTTGAATTGCAAAAAGGACTTACTGTTTCGCAACTAATTAAGAATGCGGGCGGGTTAAAGGAAGACGCTTTTACCGGGCGCGCCAGCATTATAAGACTTAACCCGGATAATACCACACAGCATATATCTTTTAATTTACAAGATGTTATATCAAAAGCTAGCGCTGATATTTTACTGCAACGAGAGGATAGTGTTACGGTATCTTCGTTGTTTGAGTTAAGGGATAAATATAAAGTTACGATAAAAGGCGAAGTAAGACATGCTGGTGAATTCGTGTATGCAGATAGCATGAAAGTTGCCGACCTTATTGTTAAAGCAGGTGGGTTTTCAGAGGGCGCCAGCGCCAAACGCATAGAAGTTTCGCGACGTGTGTTTGATAGCGATCCACGAGTTATAAATAGTGATGTAGCACAAGTTTTTAGCGTAGATGTTAGTGGCCGACTACAGGAAAATGGGTTGGGTTTTACGCTCAAACCTTTTGATATAGTCTCGATATACAGTTTGCCCGGTTACGAAACACAAAAGACCGTGAAAGTGGAGGGCGAAGTAATATACCCCGGTCCTTATACAATAAAGAAAAAAAACGAGAAAATATCTGATATTCTTGCACGGGCCGGTGGTTTAACAATGTCTGCTGACATAGATGGCAGTAGTTTAAAACGCGATAATGCCGCGGTGCTCGGTGTAGATAGGAGCAAAACCGATACAAACGCGTTAAATAACGAACGAAATGCACGTTTACGACAATTTCAAAGAACCTACTCTGCTAAAGATAAAGACTCACTTAATGTCGACACATCTCAACTAAGGAACAATTACATTGGAATTAACCTGAGACGCATATTAGAAAAACCAGGCACCGGCGACGATATTATATTAGAAAATGGTGATGTTCTTCGGATTCCAAAAAAGCAGCAGATAGTTAGAGTTAATGGCGAAGTGCTTTACCCTAGCGCCGTAGTTTATGAAAAAGGCAAATCATTTAAAGGGTATGTCCTTAATTCAGGCGGCTACTCTGCTAAGGCTTTAAAGCGCGGAGCATATATTGTTTATGCCAATGGCACAGTTAAAGGTACCCGTAAGTTTTTGTTTTTCAACATTCATCCATCGGTAAAACCTGGTAGCGAAATATACGTGCCCAAAAAGCTTCCGTCGCCAGCAAATACAGCACAGGTTATTTTAGGTTTTACAACAGGTTTGGCTTCTTTGGGAGCTATTGTTTTGGGCATATTAAGTTTAAACAGGTAGATAGTTAACCAAGGTTACGCAATGACACAAGTTGATAATGAAGAGACTGACGCTTATTCCGAAAAAATATCAATTCAATTGATGGTTTCAAGGATAAGGCGATGCTGGAAATATTTACTGTCAAAGCGTATTGCCATATTAATTGCTGTTTTAATTGGCGGGGCAATAGGTTTAACATATTCTTTTATTGAAAAGCCGGTTTACAAAGCAGAGTTAAGTTTTGCCTTAGAAGATCAACAATCATCAAGCGGTGGATTAAGCACCGCAATGGGTTTGGCCAGCCAGTTTGGTATTGATTTAGGCGGCGGGAATGTTGGAGGAGCTTTTTCCGGAGATAATTTATTGATTTTAATGAAATCGCGTTTAATGGTAGAAAACTCTCTGTTGACGACGGTAAGCATAAACGGAAAAAATGAAACGCTTGCCGAACTATATATTTCGTCGTCCGGGCTTCGGGAAAAGTGGGAGAATACGCCGAAATTAAAAAGTGTTTCTTTTTTACCTAATATAGATCGCTCAAAATTTACGTTGCTGCAAGACAGCGTGTTGAAAGTGATATATAAAAACATTATAGACAATCACCTTTCTGTAGCTAAGATTGATAAAAACCTGAGCATCATAGTTATCGCTGTAAAATCAAAAAACCAATTTTTTTCGAAGTACTTTACTGAAGTTTTGGCAAAAACTGTCTCTAACTTTTATATAAATACAAAAATTAGAAAGTCGGTTCAAAATGTAAATATACTGCAGCATCAAACAGATTCCGTAAGGCGTGAGCTTAATGCAGCAATCGGGGGGGTAGCTTCGTCAGTTGATGTAAATCCTAATGCCAACCCTGCTTTACAGATATTACGAGTCCCGTCGCAACGAAGACAGGTTGACGTACAGGCAAATCAGGCAATTCTGACCCAGTTAGTTGCCAATCTTGAATTATCTAAAGTTTCTTTAAGAAAAGAGACGCCGCTTATACAAGTTATTGACAGGCCGATTTTACCACTTGAAAAGGAAGTCCCCGGTAAAATATCTTCAACGCTGGTGGGATCTATTTTATCTGTTATTCTTTTGTTAGTTTATTTTGTAGCTAGAGAGCTAAGTGCTGTTTTTTTTAAAATCGAAAATAATGAGCTTTAGAGCGTAAGTCAGCATTGATGAATATAATAGCAATCGTACAGGCTCGGATGGGGTCAAGCAGACTACCTAATAAAACACTTTCATTATTGGCGGGCAAGCCATTAATATGGCATGTTTTTAACAGGATATCATATAGTAAAAAAATAACTAAGGCTATTTTAGCAACCACGGTTAATCCAAAAGATGAAGTGCTAATTGATTGGGCCAATAGAAATGAAATAGACGCTTTTAGAGGAAGTGAGGATAATGTATTGGAAAGATTTTATCTTGCGGCTAAACCATATAACCCTGATCTTATAGTGAGGGTAACGGCTGATGATCCGTTTAAAGATCCTTTTGTAATAGATAAGGTAATAACATATTGCGTCCAAGAGGGCTTGGATTTTGCTTGCAACAATAATCCACCCACATTCCCCGAAGGGTTAGATACCGAAGTTTTTAAATTTAAGGCACTTGAACTGGCTTATAATAAGTCAGCAAGTGATTTTGAAAAAGAACATGTAACGCAATTTTTTTATCGAAATCCCGACTTGATATCGCAGGGAAACGTTAAAAGCGAAAGCGATAAATCATGGTTGAGATGGACTATTGATAAGGAGATAGATTTGCAGATGGCCCGAATAATTTACGACAATTTATATAAAGAGGGCGATATCTTTAATTATCAGGACATTCTTAATTTTCTTGATAATAATGAAGATGTTGCCAAAATGAATCTGCTTGTTGAAAGAAGCGAAATGTATAAAAATATTGAATAATGAAGAGATTTACCGAATTAGAAAAGAAATACATTATAGAGGTACTTGACAATGAATTTAACACAAGTAAGAATAGTGTTTTTGGCAACAGGTTAGAAGCGGCTTTTTCAGATTTGTTGGGCGTAGGCTACTCTATCGCTCATGTAAACGGTACAGCAACAATGCATACTGCACTTGCAGCGTTAGGCGTAAAGCCAGGCGATGAAGTGATAGTCCCTCCGCTCACCATGTCAAGCACCGCTTTGGCTGTATTGCAAAATGGTTCAGTGCCGGTTTTTGCCGATGTAGATTTGGAGACCTTCAATATTTCTGCCGATTCTATTGTTGAAGTTATAACACCAAAAACTAAAGCCATTATAACCGTAGCATTATACGGCCTTTCGCCTGATTATGACGCTATATTAAAAATTTGCAAAGAGAAAGGTATTTACCTTATTGAAGATAATGCCGAGTGTTTTTTAAGTTATTACAA
This sequence comes from uncultured Mucilaginibacter sp., assembly GCA_965650195.1. Classification (GTDB taxonomy): domain Bacteria; phylum Bacteroidota; class Bacteroidia; order Sphingobacteriales; family Sphingobacteriaceae; genus Mucilaginibacter. The sequence continues at coordinate 4,052 of CBFGNU010000272.1, forward strand.
AGGAAAGATGGTTGGGGCGTTTGGCGATTTTTCAAGTTTCAGTTTTCAGGCCAGTAAACACTTAACTTGCGGTGAAGGCGGTATGCTATGTACAAATAATGAAGAATTTGCTGATAAAGCACGCAAGTTTAGCAGCCTTGGATATGCTGGTGTAAGCGCAAAGCAAGGTAAAATAACAAGAAATGATATTCAGGACCCTCAATACAGCCGCCATGTTAGTTTAGGGTTTAACTACCGCTTATCAGAGGGAAATGCGGCAATAGCTTTAGGGCAGTTGGAAAGAGCGGATGAGTTGGTGAATAACAGAATAGAAGTTGCCAAAATGTTTGATGAAGCAATAAGTGGTTCCACGTTGGTAACCAAACAAGTTACTCCTGTTGACTGTATTAACAGTTACTGGAGCTACAGCATTGTTTTAAACACAGAAAATCCCGAGACAGATTGGTACAAATTCAGAGATGTGTTTCAGCAAAACGGTGGTGATGGCTTTTATGCAGCCTGGAAACTTTCCTATTTTGAACCATTGTTTTTAAACGATATACAACATATGCCGGGCGTATGGCAAAAATACAGTAGTGGCTTATGCAAAAATGCCGAGTATTTACAACCACGTATGATACAAATGAAAACCAATTATTGGGATTTGAGCGAGGCAATGCAGCAGGCGGAAATATTACGCAAAACAATTAATAAATTTTGATAACATAGTTATGGCGTTTGAATGGTTGAATATTGATCCTAAAGAATTGCATTATCATATTGACCAATATGATAATCCCAAACAATATACAAAAGAATTGTTGCTCCTTTTTAAGGAGTGGGGATTGGGATTCGGTATGTCAACAAAAGTGCTGGATTTGGGTTGTGGTGGCGGAGCTGTTACTAATTCGTTTGCAGAAATGTATCCCGAAGTGGATTTTACCGGAATTGATATTAATAAAGACTATGTTTCTATAGCAAATGCCCATGAGTCTGTAAATTCAAATTTTGAAGTAATTGACATGTATTCAGATAAAGAGATGGGCACTTTAAAAAATTATGATGGTTTGATGAGTTTTCAAACCTTGTCATGGTTACCCAATTATGATCGGTTTTTAAAATTGCTAAGCATATTAGATGTGGAGTGGAGTTTAATTACTTCTTTGTTTTACGATGGTCCTGTTGATGCAGAAATAAAGATAAAAGACTATTCAAGGAAAATGGGAGATGTAAACTACCGTGAGTCGTTTTATAACATTTATTCATTAGACATTTTAAAAATAAAACTGGAACAATTAGGCTACAATTTAATTGAAGCGCGGCCTTTTGATCTGGGTTTCGATATTCCTAAACCTGAAGACAAAGGAATGTCCACTTATACAGAAAATACAATTGATAACAAACGTATTCAAATTAGCGGGCCGGTATTAATGAACTGGTATACTTTATTAATTTCAAAAAAACATGAATAAATCATTTTCAAAAGAGATCAAAATTGGTGATTGTTTAGTAGGAGATAATCATCCGTCATATATTATTGCAGAAATAGGGGCTAATTTTGACCACAGTTTAACCAAGGCGAAAGAATTATGCTCTGCGGCTAAGGAAGCCGGAG
>CBFGNU010000273.1:0-5606 GCA_965650195.1 uncultured Mucilaginibacter sp.
GTTACGTTTTTTTCAGTTTTATTTCTTTTCCTTTTTTGTGGTGATAACTACAACGCCATTTTTACCTTTCGCGCCATATTTCTCGGTAGCGTTATTACCATTAAGATAAACCACGGTACCTTCAAAAGATTTAAGCTCGTTTTGGTTAACTTCTTTTCCATCTACAATAAAAAGTGGTTGAACCGGATTAACCTGGTTGCCGTTGGGATCAGTAGTTGTTACACGCCATAGACCACTGTTCTCCTGAATCGCCGTTCCCTCAACTACTTTATATACTTTATTTAGTGTACTCGCACTGCCCGTGGTGCTTTTGGTTGGCCTGGCATAGCCAACTACAGTTCTTACTTTGTCGTCACTTGTGGTATATGTTACGTTCTTACCGTCTGCCCTGGCTCGTTCTGATGGCTTTGAAACGTCGCTGCTAAAAGAAAGTGCGTTGGCATAATACCTGATTTTGCCTGTTTTAAGCGTATCTCCTTTAAAAGTAAGGCCATTTATGGTTTGAGCCGTGGCTTTTTCAGGAGCGGTAACATGTTGTTCATACGCTGTTTTACGAGAATTATAAGTGGTAAGTCCATTTAACATTTTATTCCTCGATAACGTTGCACTGTCGCTGTTATAGGTTTGTGCACCGTTAAAGTCTATTGAGTTATAAGTACCCAATGGCCCACCCGCTATAGTAAAAGTAATAACAGAATCTTTTTGGCCCGGCCTTTTTCCTGTAATGGTTACGGTCTGCCGTTCAATTCTCGGGCTATCTATTTCAACGGTGAAATTATTAACATCGGCCCCTTTTAACGTTATAACTTTTGTTGTGCCGTTAACACCTTTTTTTATTGTTACAGTGCCGGTTACAGTGCGGGTAGTGGCCGGAACGGTATCGTGGTTTAGCACAACTTTGTTTATTTTTTTTACGGCCTCAGCAACAGCTTTAAAAGCAGGGCTGCTTTTTACCACTTCGGCTTTTGATAAGCTGAAAGTGAACAGGCAAACCACAACTACAGGGACTAAAAAGGCGTAGCGGGTAAGGTTTAGGTTGGAAGATCTTTTAGCGTTCATCATTTGTATCCTCTTTTTTAAGGTTGAAAAATTAAAATTGCTGGTAATGGCAGGTGCCGATTGGTTAAAAGTGATATTAAGCAGGCTGTACTGATACGCTTTGCTATCCAGTCCTTTCTGCAATATTTTACGGTCGGTTATAAACTCAATATTCTCACGCACGGCCCGTTTCATCATCCATATACCGGGGTTGAACCAGTAAAAGATCACGCTTATCTCAGTCAATAAAATATCCAGTGTGTGCCATTCATCTACGTGTACCTGCTCATGCGCTAAAACGTTTTTCAGGTCGGCCGGGCTTAGTTTTTCAGGGTTTACATAAATGCTTTTCCAAAATGAAAAAGGACCAATGTCTCCATTTACTACCCGAACGGCTTGCCCGTTTATCTGTTTGATGGCTGACCTGGCATGAATTTTATAAAGGGAGACCATCTGAAACAGCAGCCGCGCGGCAAACACAGCGACCCCTGTCCAGAAGGCAATTTCTAACCAATTCCAATAGGCAGCTTGCTTTATAAGATTTTCAGCAGGTGCTTTCCATATTATCACTACGTTTTGCACAGGCGCTACTATTTCCCGGTGCTGTTGCGCTAATGCCGACAGATCAATAAACGGGTAAGCACTCGAGAATAAAATACCCGTTATTAAATACGCGCGGTTAAGCGTGTAAAATGTAAGCTTGCGCAGTACCAGGTAATAGCCCAGGCAAAACAGCACCAGTGCTATATTTACTTTTATCAGGATGATGAAAAATTCAGGCATGATAATTATGATTTAGATGTAAATAATTAACAAATCTCTATTTCTGCTTTGTAGTAATAATTATGGCGCCGTATTTAGCTTTTTCTCCATAATAAGAAGTTGAGGAGGCGTCTTTAAGTACGGTTACGGATTGAATTTTATCCTGATCTATTACTTCCAGGGATGATTGTTCTTTGCCGTCTACTATTATCAGTGGAGCATTTTGGCCGGCTGTTGACGCTCTAAGTGTTAGTCGTTTAGTTGCCGAGTCGACAATAAAAACCAGTGGCTTCGCGACATTGCCACTACCGTAGCCCACCACTGTTACATTGTTAATGCCTGGCGTAATAGTTGAAGCTATATTTGGATCGCCTGTAGTAGAAACAACAATTACGGCTTTTAATTTACCATCAGCCGGAGTGTTTGAACCTGTTATCTTGTTAAGGTATTCGTTTGGGTGGTCTTTTATAACTGATACTGTTTTTATTGTAGTAGGATCTATACTATGGGTCCCGGTAACAACCTTACCATCATAAACAATCACTACCGAATCGCCAAAATCCCCGCCCCGCACCTTTACAGAAGAATTGTTAATAATTTTTATCAGGTTCTCGGCCGAACTCGGGTTTTGCAGTTTATTGTCTGTTGTAGTGGTAATAGCTTTTATTACAACATCACCGGCTTTGGTCTTTTTTGTGGCAGTGGTTTTTTTAACCGTCTTTTTAACAGGGGTAGTATCTGCATTAAAAGCTACATGCTTAATGTTTTCTACAGCAGCAGCCACAGCTTTAAAAGCCGGGCTGGCTTTTACTGTTTCTGTTTTTGAAAGACTGAAAATGAACAGGCATACTACTACCACAGGCATTAAAAACGCGTAACGGGTAAGGTTTAGGTTGGAAGATCTTTTAGCGTTCATCATCAATATCCTCTTTTTTAAAGTTGAAAAATTGAAATTGCTGGTAATAGCAGGTGCCGGATGGTTGAACGTGATGTTAAGCAGGCTGTATTGATAAGCTTTGCTGTCCAGCCCTTTGTTTAATATTTTTCGATCGGTTATAAATTCAATATTCTCGCGCACCGCACGTTTCATCATCCATATGCCCGGATTGAACCAGTAAAATATCACACTTATCTCGGTCAGCAAAACATCAAGCGTATGCCATTCGCTAACATGTACCTGTTCGTGCTCTAAAACATTGTCCAGGTCTGTTGGGCTCAGCTTATCAGGATTAATATAAATGCTTCTCCAGAAGGAAAACGGACTAATGTCGCCACTTACCACCCTTACGGTTTGCCCGTTTATCTCGCGCTCTGTTGAGCCGCGATATATTTTATATAATGATATTAATTGAAACAGCAGGCGTAAGGCAAACACTGCTGCCCCTGCCCAGAATGCAATTTCCAGCCAGTTCCAGTAAACTGCCTGCCTTACAAAGTTTTCGGCAGGTGCCTGCCATATTATTACCACATTTTGCACAGGCGCAATTATTTCCTGATGCTGCTGTGCTAAAGCAGACAAGTCAATAAATGGATACGCACTAGAGCAAACAATAGCTGTTATCAGGTAAACGCGGTTAAGCGTGTAAAAAGTAAGCTTGCGCAGCACCAGGTAATAACCCAGGCAAAACAGCACCAATGCTATATTTATTTTTATCAGGATGACGAATAACTCAGGCATTGTGATTAAGGTTTAGGATTTTCTATCAGTTTAATTATCTCTTTCAATTCGCTGGCGCTTATCTTCTTTTCCTTCGCGAAAAAAGTAACCAGGTCTTTATAAGAGTTTTCAAAATAATCGCTCACAAAGCCGTTCATAAACCGCTTTTTATATTCCTCTTCTTTTATAAGGGGTTTATACTGATAGGAGTTGCCTATCTTATCTCCCTTTAAAAAGCCTTTGCGTTCCAGGTTTTTTATGGTGGATGCCAGCGTGGTATACGGCGGCTTAGGTTCTTCCATTTGATCAAGAAAATCTTTTATAAAACCAGTCTCGCATTGCCAAGCTGCCTGCATTGCTTCCTCTTCCTGTTGTGATAACTTCTCCATATTTTACGATTGTTTCGTAAATCTACGAACAATTCGTAATAATCCAAATTTTTTAACAACTTTTAACGATTAACTTTTGTAACTTTTTAATGATATTTCAATTCCTGTTGGAACACTCAATCTAAATAGTTACTTTTAATGACTTAATTATGACAATATGCACCTGAACAAAAAAATTACAGTTATAACCTCATTGCTTTTAGCAGTGGTGGTTTTAGCCTCAATGACACTACAACAACAACCACAGCGTCCGCCTGATCCGGTTATAACCAATCTTAAGGTTTTACCTAAAAAGTTGACGTTTAAGCAGGTTGATCATATTATGGATGAATGGGCAGCGTCATTGGGTGTACGCTGCAACTTTTGCCACGTTCGCGATAATGCCGCTAACAAATGGGACTATGCCAGTGATGCTAAACCTGAAAAGGAAATGGCACGCCACATGTATAAAATGATGGTAACCATCAACAAAAAGTTTTTTAAAGCAGGCGAGAAGGACACGTTGGGCATGGTAAAATTAACAAGTGTTAATTGCAATACCTGCCATAATGGTAAATCAAAACTGGAGTTAACAGTACCAAAACGCGCCGGTTTCGGCGGCCCGCCTCCGGGTGGTGCTCCTGGAGCAAGGCCACAAGGAGCCCCACCAGCAGGTGGTCCACCAGCAGGTGCGCCGGCGGGTGGTGCCCCAAGACAAGGCTAATAAGAAAGACCTATAAACAAAGAAGCTCCCCGAAATTCGGGGAGCTTCTTTGTTTTAACAGGTTGCTCTGTTTAAATATTACGAACCGAAGTGGTTTTTACAATATTGGTATTCTGAACGGAATCAGAAGTGCTTTCAGCTTTAGGAGCAGCAATCACCATATAGCATTTAACAAAAAGAATAAATAAAATAAAGGCCAACAAAACAATGCCTTGCAGGTCTTCTTTTGTTTTAAGCACTTTATCTATCCGGTTTATAGGATTGTTCATTCTTATAAGTTGTACTAATTATTTGTTTAATACGTAAACATTGTATTAAATGTTGCCAGTAAGTTAATATTAAATTGATCTATTGGTTTATAAAAGAGGACGTTAATATCGTTATTTTTATGATTAATATCATACAACAATTTTGTTACATTTATAAGTATGCAAAAAATATTGATCGCTAACCGTGGCGAGATCGCGCTCAGAGTAATGCGGTCTGCCCGCGAAATGGGTATAAAAACGGTGGCTGTTTACTCGGCTGCTGATAGGAATGCTTTGCATGTGCGTTATGCCGATGAAGCTGTTTTTATTGGCGAAGCACCGTCAAATCAATCGTACCTGGTTATTGATAAAATTATAGCCGCCTGCAAAAAAACAGGTGCAGAAGGCATACACCCCGGTTATGGATTTTTAAGCGAGAACGCTGCTTTTGCCCGCGCCGTTCGCGATGCCGGATTAATATTGATAGGTCCATCGCCCGAGGCAATGGAAATAATGGGAAACAAGCTATCTGCTAAAGCCGCGGCAATGCGGTATAATATCCCCATGGTACCGGGAACAGAGGAAGCTATTACTGATATTGCCGAAGCTAAGCAACGCGCTGTAGAAGTGGGATTCCCGATATTGATTAAAGCAGCAGCAGGCGGAGGTGGAAAAGGCATGCGCATTGTAGATAATGTGGAGGATTTTGAAGAACAGATGCATCTGGCTGTATCCGAGGCTACTTCGGCATTTGGTGATGGTTCTGTTTTTATTGAGCGATACGTATCATCGCCCAAGCATATAGAGAT
>CBFGNU010000274.1:0-5579 GCA_965650195.1 uncultured Mucilaginibacter sp.
GGCCGTATATAGCGGCGAAATATCTGTTCGTACTTCATATACCGCATTTAAATTAATTTCGGCAGCGGCTGGGTTACCGGTCCAGCGTATATCGCCGCCCTGGTTTACCACAAAGTTTTTACTTATAAAGTCTTTAGCGGTAAACTCAAACTTGCCGGTTGTGATGCTGAATGTGCCAAACATTTCAAAGTCGCCCAAACTATTAATATTGAGCGTAAGGTTACGCGCGGTACCGCTTCCCTGTAATACGCCTAAATCGGTTGTTATTATCACAGTGCTTTTCTCGTCTACATTCAACACCATGTTAAGTGTAACACCATTAAAGTTTTTCTTTTTATCAACCACAGCATTAGCTGTATCCTTATGGCTTACAAACCTTATAAAGTCGTATTCGCTAACAGTTGATGAAGCATTTAGCGGCAAATTAAATACAGTGCCCTCTTCTGTATTTGCAACAATATTAATGCTCATGTTGTCAACCGGGCCTTTAAAGCTGAAATCGCCGGAGGCGAAGGCCTTGCCAAAGTACATGCGGTTGTCTTTAAACACCGTATTAAGGGCCATCAAATTTCTGGCTTCAAGGTCTACATCAATAATAGGATTGCCCGGATCAGCAAGGTTAACGCTGCCTGTTGCGATACCGGTGCCGCCAACAGTATCTTTTAATGTGAGTTTTTGTATGTTGATGATGCTATTTTTTACCGTTACCTTATCATTTAAAATATAGGGTGTTTTAAGGTAATTAACGGTTAATCCCATATCGTTAAACTCAACATCGCCGTTAAGCTGGGGTCTTTTGGGCGTTCCGGTAAGTTTAAGATTGGTAGAGAGCGTTCCTTTGATATTTGATACCAGATCTTTAATAAACGGTTCAAAAATAATGGCTCTTGTTTTATCCATCTTTATATCAAAATCGAGCTCATCGTCCGCATCGTTTTTTATAAAATAGGTCCCTTCTACATCCAACGTTTTAAGGCCGTTAGAGGTTATGCCTATATTCACAGCAGCCCGCTGTTTAGCGTTATCAAGGTTTGATACGATGGTTGCATCGCCTATCTGTGTATTATTCATTCTAAGCGAATCGATCTTTAACTTAGCATCAATACCAGGCGATTTAAGGATGGATGAAAGCTCAACATTACCGTTAAGCAAACCGTGCAACGCAATGTCTGATGTCCGGGTAAGCTGATTGAAGGTAGCCATATTAAACTTCTCAAAAACAATGTTTAGCTTATCATCTGTTGATGAAGATATAAACCCGTTTACCTTTACCTTTTGCAAACCGTTTGATAACTCAAAGCCTGTTACCTGTGTTTTGTTATCAAGCAGCCCTACTCTCACTGCCTCTTCTACATGCCACTTCTGGTTTTCTAATATCAGGTCTGATGGTAATATCTCCAATTTGGCAACGGTATCACGCCCAAAAGCTACGCGCCCGTAAAGGTCCAACTGGTTAGTAGCGTTCTTGTCAGCCAGTTTTATGTTAAACTTCAAGCTGTCATTGTTCAGGAAATTGGTTACGTCAACATCCTTCAAATACAGTTTATCGGTCAGATCTATCCGACTCATGGATATATTCAAACTCATAAACTGATCAAGCGTAGATTCGTCAAGGATAAAGTCGTGAAAAACCATATCGCCGTATTTTATAGTTTTGATGAACCCGTTAATGGTAGCGGTTTTTTCTTCAGAATTAAACCGGCCTATAAAAGTTCCCCGTTCGGGTATTTTTAACTCCGGCAAAAATATCGCTGTTAGCGGGTCAAGGTTTTTAATTGACAGATTGAACTCAAAATTTTGTGGTTTGGGCTCAACAATTTTTGTTTGCAGTGATGGAATATATTTTTTTACGATTGTTTTAAAATAGGATGGAAGAGTAGCCAGATCATAACTTCCCTTTATGCTTCCATCCAGGGCGTCAGACCGGAAACTGATAGAACGTACGTCGCCGATACCCACAGCGGCGATATATATAGAATCAAGCAAATAATTATTCCGCGGATCAACAATGCGGATTGGCGAAAATAGCGCTTCGCCCTGCATATTTTTAAGGCTGTTACCCGTTATTTTCGTTTTTATTTGCGTGCTGATGGTAATGGTATCATCCAGTAATTTAAGCTTATTAAGGCGCGCGTCTGTTATCAGCGCGGTAAAATCATACTCAGGCAGCGCCGATTTTAAGTTTACGCTGCCGTTAGCATCAAATTTTACGTTTACATCATTTATTGTCAGCTTGCCGCTGACTTTTTGGTCAATAAAAGTGCCATTTACGGCTACGTTATGGTAATCGTATCCTTTAAAGTAAATGTGCGCAATTTTAGCAGTAACCTTCTCATTCAACGTCTCTAATTTATCACCACTGCCCTGAACGTTAGCATTAAACGTAGCGCGACCCAGTTCAGCCTCACCTAACAATGTACCCAAATCAAAATCGTATGCGTTTACTTTACCGCTATAGCTTGGATGCCCGTTTTTGTCGATTTTAAGGTTGATATCCGGATCAAACCTCCCCAATTTAGTTTTGAAACTACCGTAGGCAACAAAGTTATTTTGCAGTCCCGTAAATCTGCCCGTAAAACTGATATTGCCAAATTTTTCAAGAATATCCGGCGCTTTGGTTTTATTATTGCCGGTAAAGCCCGCAATAATACGGTCAAGATCTTTTTTATTGGTAGCTACCTGGTCAAAGTCGAGCTCCATAAATGTTTTGTCGAAATCCGGTAATCCTTTCAAGCTAAAATCGCCCTTAATAAACGTGGCTTGGCCAGTGGTAACCAGCAAATCCTTCGCGCGCAGATCGTTCATCTTGCCTTGTATGCGGCCGGTAAGATCCAGCTCGAATTTCATTTTTTCCAGATCAGCGAAGTATGCGATATCCTTTGATGATAAATGCGACGATTTAAACCGGCCCTCCACGCGGACTTTGTTTTCAAAGTCTTTCATGTCGTCAAAGGTTTTAAAACGCATGCGCAGAAAGTCTTTTACAGTAGAATTGGGCGTCTTTAGCAGTAGATTTTCTACCAATACCTGGTTGGAATCAACAGTGGCATTGGCTGTCAGGTTTTTAATATTAAATCCGCTTTTCTCTTTTAATGTAAGATTAAGTATCTGCGCCTTAAAATAGTGGTTGTAAACATCCATGTTATTTACTACTGTACTAAAGTTGCGCACATCAATATCATCAAAATTCATCCCCTTAACAGCCTCCTTTTTTAGCAGGTTTTTATACCTAAAATGGAAGTTATTGATTGCTATTTTCTGAAAGATAAGTGTCCATGGTTTTCCGGGAGCCTTGGTAGTTGTGTCTTTTGATGCAAGGCTATCTACTATAAACTTGAAGTTGGTTTTGTTGCCCGGCAGGTTTTTAAGATAAAACGAACCATTATCTAATTGAATAAGTTTAAGGTCTATTTTGCGTTCGGAGATACTGGAAAAGAGCGAGAATCCATTTAATTCAACAGTAAGTTTTGGCGTGCGAATAAGCGTGTCTTTTTGCTTATCCAGCACATAAAAATCTTCAAGTACTACAGATGTGAAGGGCTTTATATAAATACTCTTTATATCAACCGTGGTACCCAGCTTTTCTGAAAGATAATGCGTCACTTTTTTAGCAGCCCAGGTTTGCACCGGCTGATACTGAAATACCAATAGCAAAATGCTCAGCATTAAAAACAGGAGCAGAACAATGCCGAGGGCTATTTTGAGTACTTTTTTAATAACTTTGCGGTTTAAACAATTACTGATTTATTGAATTATTGATTTACTGAATGCCACGCATTCAACTAATTAATAACACTATAACTCATTTAACTTAATATTGATTGCTAATTATCGATTTTTAATTGCTTAACAGCATTTAATTCAATAATTCAGCAACTCAATAATTCAATAATTAACAATGCCCATAATATTAGCCATAGAATCTTCCTGCGATGATACCTCGGCAGCCGTATGTGTTGACGGCGCTGTGTTAAGCAATGTTATTGCCAACCAGGCCATACACGAAGCTTACGGAGGTGTTGTCCCTGAGCTTGCCTCAAGGGTTCATCAACAGAACATAGTTCCGGCTGTACAACAAGCACTATTAAACGCAAAAGTAAACAAAAATGACATTGATGCTGTAGCTTTTACGCGCGGCCCAGGTTTATTGGGTTCTTTACTGGTTGGCGTGTCATTCGCCAAGGCATTTGCGCTGGCAAATAACATCCCGCTTATTGAGATCAACCACATGCAGGCGCATGTTTTGGCACATTTTATTGCCGATAAAAAACCATCGTTCCCTTTTTTGTGCCTTACGGTATCAGGCGGGCATACACAGATAGTTTTGGTAAAAGACTATTTTGATATGGAGATTATTGGTCAAACGCTCGACGATGCCGCCGGCGAGGCCATGGATAAAACCAGCAAAATACTGGGACTTCCATATCCCGGTGGACCGCTGATTGATAAGTATGCACGTTTGGGCAATGCCGACAGGTTTAAGTTCCCCGAACCGCAGATAGCAGAGTTTGACTATAGCTTCAGTGGGTTGAAAACCTCTATTCTTTATTTTATCCGCGATAATGTAGCAGCCAACCGTAATTTTATCGCGGAGAATTTAAATGATATTTGCGCATCGGTTGAAAAGCGTATTGTGACCATCCTGCTTAATAAGTTTGAAAAAGCCGCGAGGCAATATGGTATAAAGGATGTAGCTTTGGCAGGTGGCGTATCGGCCAATACAGGTTTAAGGCAGGGGTTACAGGCTTTAGCTGAAAAGAACGGCTGGAACCATTTTATACCTGCTATGCAATATTGTACAGACAATGCAGGCATGATAGCCATAGCTGGGTACCATAAATATTTAAAAGCAGACTTTACCGGGCAAGATGTAGCGCCGCTGGCAAGGATGCCGATTTAATTTTGAGTATTGAATTACTGAATTATTGATTAATAGTTTAGTAATTTAATAACGAACTTTGCCAATCAATAATTCAGTAATTCAATAATTAAAATGTCCGCACCTTCATTAATTTTCTGGGCAATATTTGTGCTGCCGCTTGTTGTGTTTTTAATATGGCTTTTACGTCAGGACAAGCGTAAAGGTACCATAGGCCTTATAGTGTTGGCAATTACTGTTATTGCCGGCATTGTGTGGATGTATGTAAAAACAGGCGGAAAGTAGGATAAGATTTTGTATGCAAGCTGATCATACTCATTAACCGCGTGGTTTTACCGGGGCAGCCTAACACTAGTATCCCTTATTGCCGGCCTGGTATTGCGCTTTTTAACGGCTCTAACTAAAGTATCCCTGACAGTTCTTGCCGGCTTTGTAGTTTTTTGCAGTCTTACCAAAGTATCCCTTAAAGTTCTTGCCGGCCTTAAGGTTTTTAGAAGCCTTATTGAAGTAGTATCCCTCCCGGTTCTCATCGGTCTTGAGTTTTTTAATGGCCTGATTGAAGTAACCCTTATAGTTCTGGCAGTCCTTAAGTTGTTTCGCAGCCTCATAGAGGTATCCATAAAAGTTTTGGAAGCCCTTAAATTGTTTCGCAGCCTCATAGAGGTATCCATAAAAGTTTTGGCAGTCTTTAAGTTTTTTC
>CBFGNU010000275.1:0-5577 GCA_965650195.1 uncultured Mucilaginibacter sp.
GCTGTGAAAATCAATTTCGCTGGCATCCATCGCGTCAAACAACTTGCTCAGCGCTTCCGATGATACACCCTGTGCTTCGGGTGTGCTGCGCGGCAGGTTATTAACTCCTTTTGCTGATGCCGGAAATGCCGATAACAGCGACGGCGCTACAACCAAACCAGCTGTACCCCAGCCAATTTGTTTAATAAATTTTCTTCTTGGGTTCACTTCTATCATACTGCAAACAATTAATAATAATAATATCCACTTTGCCTTTGGTTGGCAGTTAATAAATAAAAATGGATGTGGTTATAATTGGAAAACCTATCAAATATATATAATAACCCGACACAATAATTCGCTATGTATTTAATTAGCGTGCGTATTAAAGATGGCATGTATTAACGCATCCTACTTTTAGTAAGTTTGAAAAGTGAATTCTTTAGATGACTCAGGCGCTGTATTTAATTACCACCGTAACATGGCGGCATTGCATGGTTCTGATAGCAGCCTGGCGTTGGGTTGGCTTACGACGCGGGATCAACATATACGTTTTGAAGCCTTAACAGGCATAGCCGACCTGAAAGATAAAACTGTTTTAGATGCAGGTTGCGGTTACGCAGATCTTTTGGCATTTCTGTCACCAGATAATAAGCCCTCTCATTATTATGGCGTTGAACAAATACCAGAACTGATAGAAGAAGCAAAAAGTCGGTATGAACACATGGACGACGTCACGCTTATAGCACGTAATTTCATGGTGACCGATCTGCCAATGGTAGATTATGTCTTCGCCAGCGGTTCGCTTAACTATGGCAGTGGCGATAGCGGTTATATTTTTAAGGCGATAAGCAGACTGTTCGAATGCTGCAAGCTGGGCTTGGCTTTTAATTTGTTAAGATATGTATCTAACATGGGACTATTAGTGGCTTATGAGCCCGACATGATAGTAACCTACTGCCGTACGTTAAGTAACAATGTAATATTGAAGGGGGATTACGACGAACATGATTTTACTGTTTGGATGTATCGTTAAGCGTTAAGCGTTAACAAGCGGAATTAGCTTTTCGCCTATCAATTCAATTGATCTCATCAGTTGCTTGTGCGTCAGCCCCGCATTATCCATCTGGAATGTAAAACGGTCAACTCCACCCAAAGCCTCACTGTGGCGCAACAGTTTCTCGGCAACCCGTTCTGGCCCGCCAACCACCAAAAGACCTTTCGGCGCTATCAGCGAATCAAAATGCGGTCGGGTAACGGGCGGCCAACCGCGCTCTTTGCCAAGCTTCGTCCAAAGCTCGGCATAACCCGGATAATACTCATCAACGGCCTGCTCATTGGTATTAGAAACATAACCGGGTGAATGCAATCCTACCTTTAATTGTTCAGGCATAAAACCCGCTCTTTGGCCCGCCTCACGGTAAAGGTCTACCAATGGTTTAAAGCGATGAGTATCGCCACCAATAATTGCCACCATTAAAGGCAGCCCTAATATGCCGGCCCGCGCAAATGATGCCGGCGTGCCGCCCACGCCTAACCATATAGGCAGTTTGGCTTGTAAAGCACGAGGATATACAGGTAAATTATCTAACGGTGCCCTGAATCTTCCTTGCCACGTTACAAATTCAGTGTCTCTTATCTGCAAAAGCAGGTCCAGTTTCTCTTTAAAAAGCGCATCATAATCATTTAAATTAAAACCAAATAAGGGATAAGCCTCGATAGATGAACCACGCCCAACTACGATTTCAGCGCGGCCTTTTGATATCAGATCAAGTGTTGCGAAGCTTTGATAAACGCGTACCGGATCGGCGGCGCTTAGTACCGTTACCGCACTTGTTAAACGTATATTTTTGGTACGTGCGCCGGCGGCGGCCAGGATAACAGCAGTGGCAGAATCCAGGAATTCTTTTTTGTGATGTTCTCCAATTCCAAACACCGCTAAGCCTGCCTGGTCGGCCAGTTCTATCCGTTCCAGCAGTTGCGCCATGGCATCAACACTGCTTAATTGGTTGGAGCCGTACATGGCTGATGCGAAACTGTCTATCCCTATTTCCATAAGTAAACTGTATATAAGGCTCAAAAATACGCAATAGTATAACCTTTTTATTTATTAATGTTATTGTAGATATAATATACATATACAATTGACTATTAATATATTAAATAATAACCTATAAACTTATTACGAATATATTAACGATTTTAAAGCTCCCTTCAAAAGTTCTGTATTTAATACAGAACTGATTTTTTACCTATACTTGCGCGCTATCTATGAGTTATTTTAAGGAGCTTTTAAATTTACTGGCCATTGAGCGTTCGGCTGATGAAGCGGCTTTTAGCAACCTTACAGCCGGCACAGGCGCGGCTCAGCGTAGAGGATTGGGCCTTTGCTGGTACCCTATCGCGGTACGCAATACAGAGCCAACGCGCGGCGATTACCTGAGCGTTGAAGTTGAACGAACCACCCATAAGGATATCCAGCATCAGATAAGGTTCGGAAGTTCTGTTGCTTTGTTTTCCAACCATGATACCGCAGACCGCCTTAATGGAACGGTAACATACATTAGCGCCGACAGAATGAGGATCACTTTGTTAACCGAAGAACTACCCGACTGGGCAAGCGACGGCAAACTAGGCATAGACCTGTTGTTTGACAATCACAGCTACAACGAAATGCACGCGGCTATTAAACTAGCTGAAAAAACCGACAGCCACTTAATTAAGGTACTTACCGGAAGTGAAATAGCCGCTGTGGATGCAGTAGCTTATACTAATCCTTCCCTTAATAAATCTCAACAAAAAGCTGTAGCAAATATTTTAGGAGCGAGTGAACTGGCTATTGTACATGGCCCGCCGGGTACAGGTAAAACCACCACACTTGTGGCGGCTATTACTGCTTTAGTTGAGCGTGGCGAGCCGCAAATACTGGTTGTGGCACCAAGCAATACAGCGGTTGATCTGTTAACCGAAAAACTGGATGAGAAAGGGTCGAACGTTTTACGCATTGGCAATCCTGTTAGGGTTACCGAGCGCCTGCAGCGCCTTACATTGGAAAGTCGCATAGCAGAGCATAGCCAGATAAAAGATGTAAAAAAGCTAAAGAAGAATGCCTCGGAGTTTAAAAACATGGCGCATAAGTACAAGCGCAACTTTGGTAAAGCCGAACGCGAACAACGTAAGGCACTATTTGACGAAGCGCACCGCATTACCCGTGATGCAACTAAAATAGAAGAATTTATCAGCGATGATGTGATAAGCAAGGCGCAGGTTATTACGGCTACGTTAGTCGGGGCCAATCATTATACCATCAAAAATTTAAAATTTAATACGGTTATTATTGACGAGGCCGGGCAGGCGCTTGAACCGGCTGCCTGGATCCCGATTTTAAAGGCACAACGCGTTGTTATGGCCGGCGACCATATGCAACTGCCGCCCACTGTAAAATCGCGGCAAGAGGGCCTTGCCACTACCCTATTGGAGAAATGTGTGGCGCTGCAACCACAGGCTGTTACTTTATTGGAGGAACAATACCGGATGAATAGCCAAATCATGGGTTTTTCATCATTAAAGTTTTATCAAAACCGGTTAATTGCACACGAAAGTGTTGCTAACCGCGTTTGGAATGAAAGTGATAAGCCTTTTACTTTTATAGATACTGCGGGCGCGGGCTACGAGGAACAAAGTGAAGGTACCAGCACCGTTAACCCGGATGAAGCTGCGTTTGTGATGAGACATATCACAGCAATGAATTATGCAGATACTTTACGTGTGGCTGTTATTGCTCCTTATAAAGAGCAGGTTAATTTATTGAAGGAACTGCTCGCAGGCACATCTGTTGAGGTTAATACGGTTGATGGCTTTCAGGGACAAGAACGCGATGTGGTTTACATATCGCTTACACGGAGCAATAGCGACGGAGCAATTGGTTTCCTTTCAGACTACCGCCGTATGAACGTTGCAATGACGCGTGCCAGGCTTAAACTGGTAATGGTTGGCGATAGTGCTACACTGGCACAAACGCCATTTTATGCTGACCTTATTGCCTATGCAGAAAGTTTGGGTGGTTATAAAAGTGTGTGGGAATATTAATAAAACAAAAATGTATATCTTTAGGTTATAAAGTTTTTCAAACAATCACAATGGTTAAATTATTTATAGGCGGCTTTCCACTTGATATGACGGAGCTGGAAATTGTGCAGCGGGTTGCCCTTTACTCGGATGTTCAAACAATAAAAATAGTACGCGACAAAAAAACAAAAGTATGTAAAGGCTACGCCTTTTTAGAAGTTACAGACCGTGCCGGCGCCGAACAAGCTATGGATGCGCTAAACGGAACTCAAATAGCCGGCCGCGAATTATTATTGAATATTGTAGAGGAAGACCAACCCAAAAAACCTGCAAGCCGCCCAAAATTTGCGCCTAAAACATTTAATAAGCGCCCACGGTTACAGCGCAATTGAAGCTAAAACTTGTTTTTTTAAAAGTTTGCGGATACAATAAAGCCTTTCAATCATGTTTGATTAAAAGGCTTTATTGTTGAAACTATGGTTTGCTTGTAAGTAAACTATAGATTTTGGCGTCATTGCAAGGCATAACAACTTTCGGTAATGTTTGTACGCCGTGTAGAGCTGTATACCGTGCGATCGTAAATTTGATACCCAACAGTTACGCTTTGAATTACACGCTGTGCAACAAGGCCGGTAGCATTAGCAATTACATAACTGCCATTGGTATTGGTGTTTAGGTTACCGCCTCTGATTGTACTGCTGTAACCCAAGGTGGTTGCTTCCGGTGTACTTGCCACAACCCAAAATTTGGTTAGTGTTTTTTCCCCTTCAGTTACTACCGAGTCCGCCCAGTTATCACCTGCCTTTAATTTGCTATAAGATGATATATCAGCAATAAGGTTAAATCTTTCCCCTACCGCTATACCCTCCTTTTCAATTCCGGTAAAGCTAAAAAGTGTGTCGTTATCTAATATTGCGGCGTTGTCATCTACAGCAGCAATAATACCATTGTTTAAAACAGTGAATGCACTCGGTTTACCGATGGTAAAATTCAAAGCATTGGCCAACTTATCATTTGCATTTAAAGGTTGCTCAGAATTATAATAAAAACGAGTATCGTCAGCATAAACCGAGTCTATTATTTTATCGGTCGTCATGGTTACAGAAAACCCATTATCATTCACCGCGTTAACTTTATAAGTTTTTGATACAGAAGACGATGAGTTAATATTAAAAGACACATTGCCACGCTGCAGGGTGCTTGCAGAGTTAACGCTGCTGACATTCAAATACTCTTTACCTGCTTTAACAGCGGGCAGTATATTATTTTGAGCCTGTGTACCAACATAGCTCAATAGCAATGTCAGCAACAGCACTATTTTATTTATAGGGTCGTTCATTTTACTAGATTTTAATTGTGTAATGTTCAATCAATTTATACTTATGTAAATTCTAAAACAAAGCCGGGAGCAGTTGCTTCCAACGGCTTTGTTTTTTCCTTTTGCCTTCAGTTAAAATTTATTTGAAGGTAATGGCGGCGGCATTTTTATTGGCGGCACCTTTGGCAATGGCGGCACCGTTTGTAAAGGTG
>CBFGNU010000276.1:0-5544 GCA_965650195.1 uncultured Mucilaginibacter sp.
CCAAGGGCGGCTCGGTAGAGTTCCGCGTCGAGAAGGCCGGCATCGTGCAGGCCGGTATCGGCAAGGCTTCGTTCTCGGAAGAGAAACTGGTCGAGAACGTCAAGGCGCTGGTCGATGCGGTCTCGAAGGCCAAGCCGGAATAATATTTATATATATGCTACAAATAGGTAGCCCCGATGGGGGCAATTCAATGCAATCTATGCTTTAGCAGTCAAGCTCCGCTCAATTACCTCGGCGTAATAACTTTCGTACAGCGGCAATATTTTTGATAGCTCAAATTCTTTAGCGCGGGCAAGTGCATTTTCTTTAAAGCTGGCTAAACGGGAATCATCTTCTAAAATATAGATAGAACTTTCGGCCATGCCGTCAATATCACCAATATCACGTAAAAAGCCGGTAACACCCTCTAGGTTCAACTCAGGCAGGCCGCCGGTATTGGTACTTATAACAGGCACCTTACAGGCCATGGCTTCAAGGGCTGCCAACCCAAAGCTTTCAGATTGCGATGGCATCAAAAACAGATCGGATACAGAAAGTATCTCCTCAATCGCATCCTGCTTGCCCAAAAAGCGGGTATCTTCGCTAACTCCCAGATCACGGCACAATTGCTCGCACGCCGACCGCTCGCCACCATCACCCACCATCAGCAATTTTGAAGGTATCTTTTCGCGGATCTTGGCAAATATCTTCACCACATCTTCAGTACGCTTTACCTTGCGGAAGTTGGAGGTATGTATCAGTATTTTTTCGCCATTTGGCGCTATTGCTTTCTTAAAATGATCTTTAGGTTTCAAGCTGAAACGGGTAAGATCGATGAAATTGGGGATCACCCTTATATCGTTCTCAATATCAAAAAACTCAAAAGTATCCTTCTTTAAATTTTCTGATACTGCGGTTACACCGTCAGACTTATTGATAGAAAAGGTAACTACCGGCTTATAGGTGCGGTCTTTACCAACCAGTGTAATATCAGTACCGTGCAAGGTAGTTACAACAGGAATATAAATGCCGTAGGTTAACAATATCTGCTTGGCCATAAATGCTGCCGAAGCATGCGGGATAGCGTAGTGCACGTGCAATACATCCAGTTTTTCAAAACGCACTACATCAACCAAGCGGCTAGCCAGGGCCACCTCATAAGGCGCATAGTCAAACAGCGGATAATTAGCTACCGATACCTCGTGGTAGAACAAATTTTCAGAAAAAAAGTCTAAACGGGCCGGCTGATTGTAAGTGATAAAGTGTACCTGGTGTCCGTTGTCAGCAAGAGCTTTGCCCAGCTCAGTGGCAACTACGCCGCTACCGCCAAAGGTTGGATAGCAAACTATTCCGATCTTCATTTATAAAGTATGAGTTGAATTACGCTGCAAGTTTAACAGCATTTTACAACATTAGTGTTAGCAGGATGTAATATTGTTACTATCAACTAAATTAGAAAAAGCTATTCCATGCCCTTCTCAATTGCCTGGTACACAACATCCTGAATTCGAGGCCTTATACTTAAGCTGGTTAGCTTGCTGCTTACATCAGGATAAACACGGTTGGAAAGGAATATATAAACAAGGTTATACTTAGGATCAACCCAAACACAAGTGCCTGTAAAGCCGGTGTGTCCATAGGTTTGATCAGACGCCCGCTCAGACGGGTAGTGCTTATCCCCTGCCGGATCCCATCGGTCAAAACCTAATCCGCGCCTGCTTACGTTGGAGTATTTTGCCGTAAACTGCTTAATCGTTCCCGACTTTATATATTCTTCTCCTCCGTATTTTCCGCCATTTAGCAGCATTTGGTACAAAGTTGCCATATCAATAGCGCTGCCAAATAAGCCCGCGTGCCCGGCTACCCCACCCATTAATGCGGCGGTAGGATCATGCACATACCCCTTCAATGTTGCTTTGCGGTACTTACGATCTATCTCCGTCGGTGGTATTCTATCCGCATCAAAACGGTAGAGCGGCAAAAAACCTGTGGTTTGCATGCCCAGCGGAGTATAAAAGTTCTTTTGGGTATAATCAGCTTCGCTGGTAGCGGTAATATTTTCCATTATCTGTTGCAGTACACACATCCCCACATCACTGTAAACATACTGCCCGCGCGTTCTAAGCGGACCGCGCAGCATTTTGGGCCACATCACATTTTTAAAATAATCTTTAATCAAATAATAATTCTCGTTTAGCTTAGTCGGGTAAGCGGCTGATGAGTCCGCGCTGTGCTCCTGCGGCTTAACTACTTCAACGGTGGGTATATCGGCAATAAAGCCCGCCTGGTGGATGAGTATCTCCCATATACGCACATCCTTAGCGGGTGTATTTTTTGCCTCAGGCAGGTAATCGGCCACTGTGGCGTTGATATCCAATTTACCCTCATCTACCAGTTTCATGGCTTCGATAGTAGTCGCGGAGACTTTGGTCATGGAAGCCAGATCGAAAATATCTGTCACCTTATTTTGTATTACCGGCTCGTAAGTATGGAAGCCGTAGGCCTTGTTAAATATCACTTTTCCATCCTTAGCTACCAGTACTACGCAGCCGGGTGTGGCGTGCTGACCAATGGCTTCACGGGCTATTTTATCAATGTCTGCCAGGTTTTCTGATCGGATGCCCACCTCTTCTGGAACAGTATACTGCAAACGGATCTGCTTCGTAGTAAAACCCGTTCCGGGCGTTAGCTTCTGCGTATAGGCGGTTGTTATTTTTTGGGTGATAGCTACTCCGCCAAATATAGCCTGCGCCACAAAATTGGATGATACCGGCGTTATACGTTCTGCGCAAAGGATCGGCCCGTTAAAATCATTGAGGAATTGTAATTGCATGCCCCTGCCAAAGTAGGCTACTATTATATCCTTTAACTTTTGGTTGGCCTTTATAAAATCTGTTATCTTGGGATTAACAATATCCGCTTCGTTTAACTGTACAATAATTGTATTATACATTTTTACGTCGCGCGAAAGATCGTCTATGCTTTTAGGGCCCAAATAATCTGTGCCTTTAAAGGTCTCTACTTTGGCGTAGTTATTCAGCAGGCTATCAAAACCTGCAGCGAAAACATTAGAGAAACGGATACTGGCTATTTTCTTTTCAGCGAGGTTTTTTAGTGGGATGATATCTTTCCGGTTGTTGAGTAATACCGTTGACGTTTGCACCTGGCGTTGTTCAACAAGGTAAGCCTCGCCCGAGTATGGATTTTGAGCGCAGGCAGAATTAAGTAAAATAAATGCCGATATAATTATAGTAAAGCCAAACGGCCTATTTTTTCTCATACACTTTCTCTCCGTTGATATAGCTTTTTAAAACTTTAGCATAAGGCAATTGACTGGCACTTACCCGCATAATATCAGCGTCTAATATAACAAAATCGGCATATTTACCGGGCTCAATGCTGCCTTTCTCCTTTTCCTCAAAATTAGCTTTCGCTGCCCAAATGGTCATACCTTTTAACGCTTCTGTCCGGGTTATCGCATTTTCAGGTTGAAATCCTTTTTCGGGATAACCCTTCAAGTCCTTGCGGGCAACCGCAGCATAAAAAGTGTATAGCGGATTTATGCTCTCCACCGGAGAATCTGTTCCTAACGCCATCCAGCCGTTCTGTTTTAAAAGTTGGTTATAGGCGTAAGCAGTTTTTATGCGATCTTCTCCTAAACGCTTGCCTGCCCAATACATATCAGATGTTGCGTGCGTAGGCTGAACAGATGGTATAATATTATTATCGCCAAAATAGTGCAGATCCTCTGGCGCAACTATTTGGGCGTGTTCTATACGCCAGCGTTTATCATTTTTGCCCTTTAATACATCGGCATAAATTTTCAGCATAACCCGATTGGCCGAGTCGCCAATGGCGTGGGTGTTTAATTGAATATTAGTGTTGGCGAGCTTCTCAGCAACTTGCTGAAAATGCTGCGGGTTACTCAACAAAAATCCGCTCCAACCTGCCTGATCTGCATAGGGCCGCAGCAGGCACGCCCCCCGCGAGCCCAATGCGCCGTCGGCATACATTTTTATAGACCGTACGTTAAGGCGTGGTGATTTAAATATACCGTTCTTAAAAAGGTAATTATAATTTTCTTCCCTGTCCGCCAGCATCACATACATCCGCATTTTCAGATCGCCCTTTTTTTGTAGTTGGTTAATAGTGTTGACCATGGTATACGGCAACCCTGCATCGTCAACGGTGGTTAAACCCACCGCCAGGCAGTTTTGCTGCGCACTTAACAAAGCGGCTTGTGTTACCTGCTCGTCGGCAGCCGGAATTTTACGGGTGACTATTCCAACCGCATTATCCAACAACACACCGGTAAGCTTACCGTTTATGGTTTCAATTTCGCCGCCGGTTACTTTCTGATTTGGTTTTATACCCGCAATATCCAACGCGGCCTGGTTGGCAATGGCGGCATGCCCGTCAATACGCGAGAGGAGCACCGGCCGCATGGGGAAAAGAGAATCAAGCAGTGCCTTATCCGGAAATTTTTTACCCGGCCATAAGTTTTGGTCCCAGCCATTACCTATTACCCAACCGTCGAGATTATTCCTCACAAATGACTGTACAGAATCTGTTACCGCGTGCCAGGTAGATATTCCTTTAAGGTTTACCTGCTGCAAGCCTAATCCGTATTCGTAAAAATGCGTGTGTGCATCAATAAAGCCGGGGTATATGGCTTTACCCTGCGCGTCTATAACTTCGCGGGCCAGATATTCCTCCTCTAATTCCGCTGCTTTACCAACAGCAACAATTTTACCCGCGTTAATAACAAAGGCATCGGCTATGGTGAAGGTGCTGTCGACCGTGTAAATCACCGCGTTCTTTATCAGCAGGTCTGCATTAAATTCCTTCTTTTTACAGGCTGCTGCTAAAAGCAACAGTAGGGGCCATAGTTTTTTCATCGCGGCGGGAACTACATTTCGGTAAATATATTTAACGTAATAGTATATACAACGCTTAGCAAATAATGTTAGGAAGCTCCTTAATTTTTTGACTCAATTCAGCTCTGATAAGAAGAATATCCTGTTGCACGGTAGCGGTAAAAATATCCATTTTACAACCATCTGTAAATTAGCGATTTAAAACAATTTTACAGCTAAACTTCCTGACGAATAAGTCTGTTGCAAAGTGTTGCATGTTTAAACTTTCAATACTTATAAAATACTAACAAACAGATGATTGCAAAAAAAGCTGTTGCAAGTGTTGCAAAGTGTTGTATATATTTCTGCAACACCCCGTTATATGATCTTTGCGCTTTGATCCAATTACTGCCTTTTAATAACCAGAAAAAGTCCATCGGGTCAGCTAGCATTTAGTAGCCTAATATCCCCCCAAATAATTAATTTAGCATCGGAAAGAAATTGAAGGGAAATTTAATGTCAGATATAATTCAGCTTTTACCGGATTCCGTTGCCAACCAGATAGCCGCCGGCGAGGTAGTGCAAAGGCCCGCATCTGCGGTAAAAGAACTGATAGAGAACGCTATTGATGCCGGTTCCGATAAAATACAATTGATTGTTAAGGACGCAGGCAAATCATTGATACAGGTAATTGATAACGGCTGCGGCC
>CBFGNU010000277.1:0-5534 GCA_965650195.1 uncultured Mucilaginibacter sp.
TCTTTTTCGTTCTTATCCGCGTAAAAAACTTCACCACCATCAACATCAGTCTTAAAAGCAAAGCAACTACCGCTGCGGTGTAAACGATCTTTACTATGCCCATCCAGTTAATTTCTACCTGCTGCGATGACGGGTTGGTTATAACAACCTGTAGTGTTTGAATTTGGTTGATATAAACCACCTGCTGTATAACCTGCGGATAGGTATCCTGTTGTTGCACCGGTATGGTAAGCACCGGTATAATAAAGCTGATAGCCAGTGTTATAATTAAATACCACCTGTTAATGGTAAAAAATGTATAACGGCTAAGCAACAGATAATAAAACAGGTAAAATATACCCATACATGCACTCACCTGAAAAAGATAGACTACGGCGTTCATATGCTTATTTGTTTTTGTTGATGATATCTCTGATCTTTTCTATATCCTCCTTGCTCAGCTGTTCTTCCTTTACCATGTATGATACCAGGCTCCCTACCGAATTATCAAAGTAGCCGGACACCATCTTCTTAAAAAATGCTTTGCGGTATTCTGCCTTGGTTATAGCCGGGAAATACTCGTAAGTTTTGCCATAGGCTTTGTAATCCAAATAACCTTTCTTTTCTAAAAGCCTTACTACCGATGATATGGTGTTATAAGGCGGCTTCGGATCATCAGGTAATGCGTCTATAATATCTTTAACAAAGCAGCGTTTCAGTTTCCATATTATCTGCATTACGCGCTCTTCTGTTTTAGTTAACTCTTCCATAGACCAAACTTAAAACTTATTTTTCAGTTATGCAACTATTTTATACGTTGTAAAACGTTTTTTTACGTTTTTATTATTCTGATAGGTTTTAGTGTTAAAAAACATCTTTTTGACAAGCAAATGGTCGATTTTTAATTAATTTTGTCGATTATTATGTAATAATGTCTATGAATAGCCTGAATATTATTAAAATTGGCGGAAATGTTATTGATAACTCCGAAAATCTTTACCATTTTCTTAAAGATTTTAAGGATTTACCGGGATATAAGATATTAGTGCATGGCGGTGGCAAAATAGCCACACAAGTGTCAGACAGCCTGGGGATAGAATCGCGCCTGGTTGATGGCAGGAGGATAACCGACGTGGAAACCCTTAGGGTGGTAACCATGGTTTATGGTGGCTTGGTTAACAAAAATATAGTTGCCCAGTTGCAGCGGTTTGGCACAAACGCTATAGGTTTAACAGGAGCTGATGGCAATTTAATAAAAGCAAAAAAGCGGCCCGTAAAAACAATCGACTATGGTTTTGTAGGCGATATTTACGATGGGTCTGTTAATACAGAAGGGGTAAACAACCTGTTAAAAGCAGGCTTCGCCCCTGTTTTTTGTGCTTTAACGCACGATGGCGAAGGGCAGCTGCTTAATACCAATGCCGATACTATAGCGTCGGCGCTGGCGGTGGCAATGGCCGGCGTGTTTGAAACCACGCTGATATATTGTTTTGAAAAGAAAGGCGTGCTGATGGATATAGATGATGAAGAGTCGGTTATAAGAGAAATAAACCCGGCACGTTACGAAGAATTAAAAATAAAGCAGATCATTCACAGTGGTATGCTGCCTAAACTTGACAATGCATTTACGGCAATAGCCTGCGGTGTTAAGGCGGTAGTAATAGGCCGGTCTGACGATCTGGGAAATATAACACAGAATAAACCTTTCGGTACACGTTTAAGTAAAAACACATGAGTTCGCAACAACATGTTGCCATTTTGGGCAGCGGCAATATTGGTTTATCATTAGCAAAGGGGCTTGTAAAGTCGGGCCAGTGGGAACCACAGCAAATTACCCTTACACGCAGAAATTTAGATCTGCTGGCAGAGTACACGGCTTTGGGTTATCAGGTCACATCAAATAACTTAAAGGCCGCTAAACGGGCTGATATTGTTATTCTGGCCGTTTTACCGCAGCAATTAAATAAACTGCTCGACGAGATAAAACCTGCCATTAAATCAGAAAAGCAACTGTTGGTATCGGTTATATCCGGTGTAAGCTGTGAAGATATCCGCGCCTATTTGGATATAAATGTTCAGGTGGTAAGGGCCATGCCAAACACAGCCATAGCCATTGGCGACTCAATGACCTGTATTGCTACTGATACCGGCAGCGTTAAAAACGTTAACCTGGTTAAATCTTTGTTTGATACGGTTGGTGTTAGCTTACAGATAAACGAAGAATTAATGACCTCGGCTACTGCTTTATGCGCTTGCGGTATAGCTTTCTTTTTACGCTCGGTACGCGCAGCATCGCAAGGTGGAACAGAAATCGGCTTCCACGCGCATGATGCTTTGAAGATGGCGGCTCAGACAGCTAAAGGCGCGGCTAATCTGCTGCTTCAATTGTCGTCTCATCCCGAACAGGAAATAGATAAAGTAACATCGCCAAAAGGCTGTACCATTGCAGGGCTTAACGAGATGGAGCACAATGGTTTCAGCTCGGCTATGATAAAGGGTATAAAACTCTCTGCCGAAAAGGCGGGCGACCTGTACAAAAGCGACGATTAATTAATCTGCCTTTTTATAGTAATATGATACTTTATTAAAAAAGGTATCGGGTACAAAAGGTTTTGTTAAGTAGTCGTTCATGCCGCAGGCTATGGCTTTGTCATACGTTTCGGGCATGGCATCAGCGGTAAGTGCTATTATCGGCACCTCGGTATTAAACTCTCTTATCTTTTCGGTTGCTTCAAAGCCATTCATTAATGGCATCTGCAGATCCATTATTATAAGATCGTAGCGGTTTTTTGCTACATTTTTTACAGCTTCTTCCCCGTTAATGGCTTCGTGCACATTTACCTGCCACCTTTTTAAAAATTTAGAGGCAATAAGCAGGTTCATTTTATTATCATCAACAACAAGCACGTTCATTCCGGCCATACTGTGGACAATCTTAGTTTCTATCTTTTCTGCTTCTTCCGGAATGAAGTTAGATGGTAACGCAAACGTTATCACAAACATAAATTGCGACCCTTTTCCAGGTTCGCTAATTACAGATATGTCGCTTTTGTGCAGATTTACCAGGCGCTTAGTAATGGCCAGGCCTAGTCCTGTCCCCGTGTTGGCGGGTTGATTAACAACCGGATCCTGAACAAAGGGATCAAATATCAATGATTGGTTTTCGGGGGATATACCTATGCCT
The DNA here is from genome assembly GCA_965650195.1 of uncultured Mucilaginibacter sp. Classification (GTDB taxonomy): domain Bacteria; phylum Bacteroidota; class Bacteroidia; order Sphingobacteriales; family Sphingobacteriaceae; genus Mucilaginibacter. The sequence goes on from CBFGNU010000277.1 coordinate 3,164, forward strand.
GTATCGGTCACCATAAACTTAACCGTTATTTCAGCATCATTGGCATCTAATAGCTGTAATTGCAAGGTGATTTTACCTTTATGGGTAAACTTTATGGCGTTACTAATCAGATTATTTAATATTTGACTTAAGCGAACCTGGTCGCCAAGCAAATATTCCGGAATTTCATCATCAATCAATAAATCAACATCTAAATTCTTTTCTGCTGCTCTTGTGCTAAAGGTCTGCGTTGTTTTTTGCGCCAACCTGCGCAAATCAAATATTAGCTGATTTAGTTCAAGCTTACCCGCTTCTATTTTATTATAGTCAAGTATATCATTAATGATAGCCAGCAGGTTCTCGCCAGAAAATTTCAATATGTTAAGGTATTCTAATTGCTCAGGGTTGGGGCTATCGCTCAACAGTAAATTAGTAGTGCCTATCACCGCATTCATGGGTGTGCGTATCTCATGGCTCATGGTAGACAGGAACTCTGACTTGAACTTTGAGGACCGCTCCGCTATTTCCTTTGCCAAGATCAGTTCCTGAGTGGCGCGCTGTTGTTCTGTAATATCTTCGCCAATGCCCGTAATTTCATCAATGTCGCCATTTTCGTCACGGGTCATGGTATTTTGCCAGCTCATAACCCGCTCGCTGCCGTCTTTACAAATAATAGCGTTGGTATACTGATTAGGTAACGCGCCACCGGTTATCATACCGTTTATGTGCTGCCTTATATCATCAGGAATAAAATGCTCGAACCAATTCACGCCTAAAAGTTCTTTTTGCTCATAACCAAGCAGATTAGCGAGATAGTGATTGCAAAAAATCACCTCGCCTGATCGGTTAACAGTAATAGCCGCCAACTTTACCGTTTCTAAAACATCCTTGTATTTATTCTCGGTTCTTTCATAATGCAATTCAGCTTGCTTTTGCCCGGTTATGTCTTGTAACGTCCCAATTACTTTATAGGTCTCGCCTTTTTCGTTCCGTAATATTTTGCCAATAATTACACTGATGTATTTTATCTTCTTATTTGGGGTGATTATTCTGAAAACGCAGGTGTGGCCGGAGATAGTTTTACCACTTTTACATAAATGACGAACAATTGTTCGGTCGTTTTTATGAACATTTTTCAATAAAAGCTTTAGCGGAATAGATTGAATAAGCTCCTGACTGTCAACTTCAAAAATGTTCAGCAATTCATCAGAATAGGATAATTCATTTGATGAAGGGCGCCAACTCCAGTTGCCAATTTTGGCTATGGTTTGGGCTTCTATCAGTTCTGCGCGGCCGCGTTTTATGGTTTTTTCAGATAGTTTTATGTCGGTTATGTCCTGTATAATGCCGAATACTCTTTGCAGGCCGCCGGTGTCATTAAATATTCTGTCGCCAATAACTACTTTAATATACTTTAGTGTCCCGGCGGATGTTATTAAACGGTGTACGTGTTGCTTGGCGTTTGTGAGGTGTACTGTCATTAAAAAATTTTGGCATTCCTCTCTGTCGTCCGGGTGCACCAGGCTCATATAATATTCAAATGTTGCAATTCCACCGGGTACGGTTTCGGTACCCAGAATATTTAAAAGGCTGTCTGATAACTGAACATCCTGCGTACTATCATCATACAGCCAGTTTCCTATTTTGGCCACGCGCTGCGCCTCTAATAGCAGCAGTTCGTTATCTTTTAATGCATCCTCATATTTTTTTTGCTCAGATATATCAGATACTGATGCTGATATCCGCTTCAAATAATTGCCTGCTTCGTCGTATACCGGCGTCGCCTTTGCTAATAACCACGCCCCGGTACCATAGTCAGAGATATATTGTATTGAAGTCGGTTGCTTATGCTTTATAACATAATCAAGCGCGGTGTTGAATTTAAGGGCCTTTTCGGGGCCAATCACATCTTCTAATTTTTTACCCAGGCACAACCGCGGATCAACCACCCTTTCAATATGCCGGTTAAACCAAACGTTTAGGCAAACCTTTTCCTCATTAAATTCAAAAACAACATCGTTAAGAGAGTTTAAAAGCGCGTTAAGGTTGCCGCTGGTTTTGAGTTGATTGGCAAATTTTTTGTCGGCCTTTTTTACCAGTAATTTAATCAGCATTATAATTACCGCGCTTAAGCCGATGGCAACAATAAAAGCAACTAAAAGATAAGGGCTTAAATTCATTTAAAGGGCTAAAACGTTTGCGCTTAATAATGTTTTGAAAGATAGCAATTAATATCAAATTAACGATGACATATCATGGTAGTAATCAGGCATAAAAAATAACGTTTTGGGGACAAGTTTTTTACAATTGGCGGAGGTGTTAGTGTCTTTTTTACGCTTTCATTTTATATATTTGCTGCTTATTTAATATTCTTTCTATGTCTGGCAAAGCA
>CBFGNU010000278.1:0-5534 GCA_965650195.1 uncultured Mucilaginibacter sp.
CGTGTTATTAGCTATTTCAATAACCTTTTCGCTTGCCGAAAACGACACCCGGCTCAATCTGCCATATTCAAATTGCCCGTCGCTCAGTAAATACTCAGGGTTCCAAAAGCCCGTCCGTACCAGGGTAAGATCGGTTGATCGCAATTGATCTATCGGTCTGTAAAAGTCCATATTAATGATATAAAGTACCCGTGTTAATAATAGGGTTCACTGCTTTATCACCGCAAAGTACTACCAGCAGGTTACTTACCATAGCGGCTTTGCGTTCCTCATCCAACTCTACAATGCCTTTTTCTGATAACTTTTGCAGCGCCATCTCAACCATGCCTACCGCGCCTTCTACAATAAGCCTGCGGGCCGAAATAATGGCTGATGCTTGTTGCCTTTGCAGCATGGTATGCGCAATTTCTGGTGCGTAAGCCAGGTGAGATATACGCGCTTCTAACACTTCTATGCCGGCACGATCAAGGCGTTCGTTTAATTCTTTCTCTAGCAATAAGCTTACCTGCTCCGCACCGCCCCGCAATGTAATGTTGGCGTTTTCATCCTCTATATTATCATATGGGAACGAGTTAGCCAAATGCCTTACAGCGGCTTCGCTTTGTATATTTACGTATTGCAGGTAGTTTTCAACAGCGAAAACGGCGTTAGCAGTATCTTTTATCTGCCATACAATTACAGCGGCTATTTCAATAGGGTTACCAACACTATCATTCACCTTAAGCTGCTGCCCGTTAAGGTTAAATGCCTTTAACGATACCTTCTTTTTCTGTGTAAAAGGGTTCACCCAAAAAAAGCCGTCTTCTTTTACAGTGCCCACGTATTTACCAAACAGTGTTAAAACCTTTGATTCGTTGGGGTTTACTATAACAAATCCGGGCAAAATACACAGCATGCAAAATATTGTAATGACGCCCAAGCCACTGCCGAATGAAAATGCGGCAATTGATATGATAAACAGGAACAGTAATAAAAGTGCCGCGCCAAGGCCGGAAGGAGGGTTAAGGATTTTTTCAGTATTCATGATTTTTATGATTTTAAAATGATATCATAAAGATATCAAAATTGAAATGATAAAAGCAAGAAAAAAATACATGTAGCTAAAAATTAGTTATTTTTGAATGCTCAAAACATTAAATGGCTAAATTTTCTACTTCGCGCCAAAAAGCCGCTTTGCGTAAATACGCCCGAAACATTAAGTATTTAATGGTTGTGGTAAGTACTGTAGTTATAGTATTTACCTTGCCAAAGCAGGTTAAGTTTAGCTACGAAATTGAGAAGGGCCGCATCTGGAACCAGAAAGACCTGGTATCGCCCTATAACTTCGCAATACTTAAAACACAGCAGGAACTTGAGAATGATAAAAAGGTTGCGTTGGCCAATGTTAAGCCTGTTTATCAGTTTAACGCAAACACAGCACAACAGCAAATAGCCGGTTTTAAGGCCGATCTGGATATAAAGTGGCACGGTGCCAACATCAGTAATGATCAGAAAAATAAATATACCACAGCCGGGACTGACCTGCTAAACACTGTTTACAGCAAGGGCGTTTTAAATTTAAACGCCAAGTATATGCAGAACGGGCAGGGCTATACAATTTTGGTGCTGGATAAAAATATAGGAACAGAAAGGAACACCGCTGAACTGTTTACCCGGGAGAGCGCTTTACAATTTTGCGATGCCGCGTTGAGTCAGCGCACCGATCTGGATAAGGCGTTTTTGTTAGATGTGTTGCAAACGCGCATACAAAATAACATTGTTTATGATAACAGACTGACCTTAAAAATTGAAAACGATGCCTTGGCAGACTTGTCGCTTAGCAATGGCATGGTGCAAAAAGGGGAGGTGATTGTTACCAAAGGATCTGTAGTTAATGATGATATTTATCAGAAGCTGCAATCGTACAAAAAAGCCTTTGAAGATAACGCCCGTATAAAAGGCAGCCCTAAACTGGTACTGGCGGGTCAGTTTGTGTTGGTAGCAATAGCCATAGTGTTGCTAATGGTGTTCCTCTATTTATTCAGAAGGGACATTTTTGACGATAACCGGCTGGTTGGGTTGATACTATTAGTTATAACAGCCATGCTCTTCACGCTGTCAATGGCTATCAAATTCCAGCTGCCTAATATGTACTATATACCTTATTGTATAGTACCTATTATTATCCGCATTTTATTTGATACCCGCCTTGCCCTCAATATCCACATGTTGGTTGTGTTAATGGCGGGCTTTTTTGTACCCAATAGCTTTGAGTTTGCCTACTTTGAAATAACGGCAGGTATGGTATCCATCTATAGCATAAAATACCTTGCGCGCCGCGAGCAGTTCCTTATTTCGGCGGTGATCATTATGATCACTTATTTTATGGCCTTTTTAGGTATTTCACTGATAAAGGAAGGCACAATAGTAGAACTGGATTGGGTGGGTTTCGTACCTTTTATAGTAAGTGTGCTGCTAACCTTACTTGCTTACCCGCTTATTTATTTGTTTGAGCGGATGTTTTCCATCACCTCGGATATCACCCTTATTGAGCTTACCAATACCAACGCGCCTCTGCTGCGCGAAATGGCGTTTACCGCTCCGGGTACTTTTCAGCACTCATTACAGGTAGCCAATCTGGCTGAAAATGCCATTTATGCTATTGGCGGTAATGCATTGCTGGTTAGGGCGGGAGCGCTTTATCATGATATAGGTAAAATGGATAATCCGCTGTTTTTTATTGAAAACCAAAACTCAGTTTTTAATCCGCATGATAAGTTGCCTTACGAGGAAAGCGCGCAGGTTATAATAAGACACGTTAGTCGGGGTATTGAAATGGCGCAAAAAGCTGGTATTCCGGATATTGTTATTGATTTTATACGCACGCATCACGGTAATACCCGCGTAGATTATTTTTATCAATCGTTCCTGAAAAACTTCCCTGAGAAGATTGTCGATGAAAACACCTTCAGATATCCGGGGCCTATACCTTTCTCCAAAGAAACCGGTGTGTTGATGCTGGCCGATTCGATTGAAGCTGCGTCACGGTCTTTAAAGCAACCGGATGAGACGTCTATCAACAACCTGGTCGACCGTATTGTTAAGTATAAGCTTGATCAGGATCAGCTTAACGACAGCGACATAACATTAAAGGACCTGGAGACCATCAAAACCATTTTTAAGCGCATGCTGATGAGCATTTACCACGTGCGTATTAATTATTAAAAACCTCTTTTACGGCCTGTAATTATTTTTATTGCCTTATAAACAGCGCTATAAATTAATACCTCAAATTTTTTTTTGCCGACTTACGCTAATTGCTATATTTGCAGTCCCTGAAAAAGGGGTATTTATTTAACAACGGTGAGGTGCCTGAGAGGCCGAAAGGATCAGTTTGCTAAACTGACGTACGGGAAACTGTACCGAGGGTTCGAATCCCTCCCTCACCGCTGATAATCATATCAAAAACAGATAAAAGCCTGCAAATCAAATGATTGCAGGCTTTTGTTTTTAATTCAATTTGCTATTTTATGCACCAAATCATTGGAAAAAGGTGCGTAATTCGGTGAGTTGATAATTTGCCAAGTGCTTACTCACCAAATCGACTTATTTGCTTGATTATCAAGATGTTTTATAATTGAACATCTTGTTTAAGATGGATTGCAAGCTTAATTTTGTTTCACTTTTTAATGTCAAAAACATGAAAACTCATTTTAGCTTGCTTTTTTATTTAAAAAAGCCAAAAAACTATCTATCAGGGCCCGTTCCAATCTATTTGCGAATTACTGTTAACGGCGAACGTGCGGAAACAACTGCCAGCCGGGAATGTGATCCCAAATTATGGAATAGTTATTCAGGCCGTTTAAAGGGTACAACTGAAAATATCAGGTCATTTAACGCTTATCTGGACAATTTGCAACACAAGGTTTATGATGCCCACAAGCAATTAACAGAGGCGGAGATCGAGATTACGGCAGAAAGACTAAAAAATAGGTTTTTGGGTAAAGATGAAAATGCTATCATGCTGTTAGGAGTATTTAGAGAGCATAATAGAACGATGGCTGCTCTTATCGGAAACGGGTATTCTTCAGGAACACTTACTTGTTTTAATACTACGATTAAGCACACAGAAAATTATATTAAATGGAAGTATAAAGCTGAGGATATTGATATCAAAAAAATTGACCATGAATTCATAACGAGTTTAGAGTTTTTCCTCCGCTCGGAAAAGAAGTGCTGCAATAATTCCGCTCAGAAATATGTAAAGAATTTCAAAAAGATTATTCGGTTCTGTTTGGCAAGCGGCTGGCTAACAAAGGATCCGTTCAGAAACTATAAATCAAAGTTAAAGATAGTTGACCGAATATTTTTAAATCAGGACGAAATAGACATTATAGCTAATAAAGTCTTTGAAACGGATAGGCTTGACCAGGTAAGAGACATATTTATATTCAGTTGTTTGACTGGATTAGCTTATGCTGATGTACAAAAATTAACAAGACGCGAAGTGGTCAAAGGATTAGACGGTGAGATGTGGATTTATACAAAACGTCAAAAGACCGATACTCCGACTCGGGTGCCCTTACTACCGTCTGCGCTTAATATTTTAAATAAGTATGCCAACCATCCAACTTGCCAAGTAAATAATAGGGCCTTACCTGTATCGACCAACCAAAAAATGAATGCCTATCTAAAAGAGATAGCGGGCGTTTGTGGTATTAACAAAGAACTTACCTACCATACAGCCCGCCATACATTTGCTACTACCGTTACACTGTCCAATGGCGTTTCGATTGAGTCGGTATCGAAAATGCTGGGGCATACCAATATTAAAACCACACAGCACTATGCAAAAATTTTGGATATGAAGGTCAGCAAGGATATGGCATTATTAAAAGCGAAATATCAGGTGGACGTTTTTAAATAAAACAATGGAAGTCCAACAACTAACAAAAAATCAATTCACTAAATTAATTATATTTGTATGAGAACAACGATTAACGAGTTAATGCATACTAAAGCATCCCAGCCGGAAAGAAAATCAATCTTTGAGATGTCATCTGAGGAATTTACTGACAGGCTAAGCCCTACAGCAGAAAGACTTACCAAAGAGGCTTGGGACAACAATTCCTATATTGTTTATTTTGATGAAAAGTTATGCCCAGCTGATGACATTATGATCCATGAGTACCGTGATCGTAAGGAATTGGTAAGGGTTTTGGGTGTCGACAATATTCAGGTTATCAAAGTTCTGTAGATATGAAAACCCAACCCCAGCTCATTTTTGTAGCGGGGCCAAATGGAGCTGGTAAATCTACCTTCTCGAAGGATTTGTCCCCAGCTGGAGCACTTATCTTTGATCCGGATAAAGAACTGGCCACTATAGCTTTAAAATACCGCAATTATCCTCCGGAAAGTATCCAGCATGCATTTCAACAGCATTTTCAGGATTGCATAGAATTGGCAATTAAGAAAAAACAAGACTTTGTAATTGAAACAAATTTCAGAGATCATTTACTGATGGACATTGCTGATCGCTTCAAATCCAATGGCTA
>CBFGNU010000279.1:0-5480 GCA_965650195.1 uncultured Mucilaginibacter sp.
ATATCCATGAAATTAATATGGATGATGAGCTTGAAAAAGCTGTTAACGTGCGCACTTTCCGCCTTGCCGTGAGGGTGCTTTATTTAAAAAGTTTGAAGCAGCTTAATGACGCGGGTTTAATACATTGGGAAATTAACAAAACCAACAGCGACTATAGCAACGAGCTGCAGGATTTTGACCAGCGGCTGGCGTTTAACCTGTTAACCCGTCAGTTTGAATATATATGGTACGGCGAATTCAATATTGACGCGGATGTTTTTGGGCGGATAAGTAATTTGTTTAAAGATTTTAAAGTTAAGCGCTAATGAAGGACTTTAAGATCTATATAACAATAGGCAGTGTGTTGTTGATTATTTACCTGATAATTCAGTACAACAAACCCGCACCGGTTAACTGGCAGTCTACTCTGGCATCTGCTGATAAAATTCCGTTTGGCACATACGTACTTCGTAAACAATTGAATGACATTTTTCCGGATGCAAAGGTTAGCAACACCAATCAGTCTGTATATAATTTCTTCCGCAGGCAGATAAAACCGGGCAACTATATTATCGCCGCAAAATCGGTCAATATATCTAAGGCTGATTTTGAGCAGATGGTGAAGTATATAAAAGCGGGCAATAACATTTTCATCACTGCTTTCAGCTGGAATGGCGCAATTGCCAATAAGCTAAAGTTAAGCACAGCAATTGAGGACGATGCTGCTAAAACAGCAATTAACTTTGCCAATAAAAAGCTAAGACAATCACACTATTATAAGTTTGATAAGGATATAAGCGCCCAGTATTTTGACAGTTACGATACGGCCAGGGCAACTATAATCAGCTTTAACAAAGCCGGCAAGGCCAACTACCTGCGTTACCGTTTTGGCGAGGGTAGCTTATTGCTTTGCGCCAACCCGGAGCTTTTTACCAACTACAGTTTGCTAACATCGCAAGGAGCAGATTACGCGTCAAAAGCGCTGTCGTATCTCCCCGCTCACGACAATATTTACTGGGACCAGTATCAAAATCATGATATTGAAATCGATGGTTCGCCTTTAAGGGTTTTCTTTAAAAGCCCGGCATTACAATGGGCCTATTATCTGAGTTTGTTTGGTTTAACCTTATTTGTTTTGTTTGAGATAAAAAGGCGGCAGCGCGTTATCCCAATAATTACGCCTTTAAAAAACACTACAGTTGATTTTGTTGAGGTTGTTGGAAAAGTTTATTACGAAAAACGCGATAACCTCAACATCGCCCATAAAAAAATATTATACCTGCTTAGTTTTCTGCGCGAGCAATACCAACTTAAAACTACCAGCCTCGACAATGAATTTATTGAAAGCGTAGCATGGAAAACAGGCGCTGATACCGCTTTTGTGCAGGACCTTGTTGGCTACATTAACTACATTGCCCAGCAAAGCAACGTAACAGACAAAGAACTTATTGAATTGAACCACCTTATCGAGAAATTTTATCAAAAAATATGAGCACCATGGACGATGAAATATTTGAACAAAGAACAGACTTAAGCAAACTGAGCAACGCGGTTGCGCAAATAAAAGAAGCCATAGGTCAAATTATAGTAGGGCAGCATGATACCATAGAGCTTATTATAGCTGGTATTTTAGCTGATGGGCACCTGCTTATTGAAGGAGTACCCGGCGTAGCCAAAACTTTAACCGCTAAGCTGATAGCCAAAACCATTAACGCGCAATACTCCCGTATTCAGTTTACGCCCGACCTGATGCCGTCGGACGTTTTAGGAACATCTATTTTTAGTCCGAAAAGTAACGCTTTTGAGTTTAAGCGTGGGCCCATTTTCGGGAACATTATCCTGATAGACGAGATCAACCGCTCACCTGCCAAAACGCAGGCAGCGCTGTTTGAGGTGATGGAGGAACGGCAGGTAACCATTGACGGGCAAACCTACCCAATGCAGGAACCTTTTATAGTACTGGCCACACAAAACCCTATTGAACAGGAAGGCACCTACCGCCTGCCGGAGGCCCAGCTTGACCGCTTTTTGTTTAAAATTGAAGTGCGATATCCGACGTTGGAAGATGAAATAGCTATACTTACGCAACAGCATCAGCAAACCCCTGCTGAGCAGTTGACCCACATAGCCCCCGTACTTTCTGTTGAAGACATTGTAGCCCTGCGTAAACAAGTTAAAGGCCTGCACGTTGAACCGAAACTGCTTGAATTTACCGCCAAAATAATACACGAAACCCGCAATAATAAATCTATTTATCTGGGCGGTTCACCAAGAGCGTCGTTAGCTATTATTAACGCGTCAAAAGCATTGGCGGCTATAAAGGGGCGCGATTTTATTACGCCTGATGATATCATCGCTACAGCCATACCTGTATTAAGGCATCGTATCATGCTAACGCCCGAGAAAGAAATGGAAGGGCTTACGCCGGATGATGTTATCCATCAAATAATTAAAAAGATAGAAGTACCCAGATAAACTTAGGTGTGAAAAAATTCTTCAGCAGGTTTTATACTGATCTGTTTTTAACCAACAGATTGTTCATTGCCATTGCGGCTGCAGTGGTATTGTTTATGCTGTCGTTCTTTTTTCCGTGGCTGGGTGTAGTTCCGCAATTGTTTTTCTGGGCTTTTGTTGTTGTGCTTTTGGTGGATATTATCCTATTGTATCGCACACCTAAAGGCGTATTTGCCCGCCGCCACGCACCCGAGCGGCTAAGCAATAACGACGACAACTTGCTTGGCGTATACATTGAAAACAACTATCCTTTTGCTGTTAACGTGGGTATTATTGATGAGATCCCGTTTCAGTTTCAGAAACGCGACGTGTGGTTTAAGACCCATTTGCAACCGCGCGAAAACAAAGTATTAAATTATATTCTGCAACCCCGCAAACGCGGTGAATATGATTTTGGCACTGTAAGGATATATGTAAGCTCTACGTTGGGCTTACTTACCCGCAGATACAATTTTGAGCAGGCTCAAATGCTGCCGGTTTACCCATCGTTTTTGCAAATGCGGAAGTACGAGCTGATGGCTATATCCAACCGCCTGAGTGAGTTCGGCATTAAAAAGATACGTCGGCTGGGGCACAGTCTTGAATTTGAGCAGGTGAAAAATTATGTGCCCGGCGATGATTACCGGGCCATCAACTGGAAGGCAACGGCAAGGCAAGGGAACTTAATGACGAACTCTTACACCGATGAAAAATCGCAGCATGTGTATTGTGTGATAGATAAATCGCGGGTGATGAAGATGCCGTTTGAGGGTCTGAGTTTATTGGATTACGCCATTAACGCCAGCCTTATCCTTTTAAATGTGGCTATGAAGAAAGAGGATAAGGCCGGCCTGATAACGATAGCAGAAAAAAAAGGAACGGTTGTGCCCGCCGATAAACGCGCCAGCCAGCTTAATAAAATAATGGAAGCCTTGTATAAAGAGAAGACGCGGTACCTGGAAACCGACATGGGCCTGCTTTATACAACTATCCGCAGTGTATTAAAACAGCGCAGTCTGGTAGTTTTCTTTACCAATTTCGAAAGCTTGTCGGCGCTTAACCGCCAGCTGCCTTATTTAAAAAGGATAGCCAGGTTCCATTTGTTACTGGTTGTGTTTTTTGAAAATACGGAATTGAAAAAACTGAGCGAAGAACATGCGGAAGATGTAGAGGGTATTTACATAAAAACCATTGCCGAGAAAATGGCCTTTGATAAAAAGCTTATTGTAAAAGAACTTGCCAAACACGGCATTCAATCTATATTGAGCGCGCCAAAAGATCTGAACGTTAATACTATAAACCGTTATCTTGAAATAAAGGCCAGGCAGAAATTATGATCAGGTGCCTAAAAGCTTTACACCTGCAGCCTTTAGCCCCTTAATAATATTTTCCTGGAGCTCCATCTTAGTGGTCAAAAAATCGGCCGGCTTTACCCAAACGTTTACCGCAAATCTGATCGAGTCGACCTCCAGGGATATGATGCCTACCCTTATAGCAGGGTTGTTCAATACAGCCTTACTGGCCTTAACGGTATCTAAAATTATTTGCTTTACCTGGTCAATATCTACATTATAGCCAACCTTAACTTCAAAATCAAGCCTACGTTTACCTTCGCGGGTAACGTTTACTATTACCTCGTTAAATAGCTTGCCGTTGGGAATGATAACCGTTTTGTTATCAGCCGTGAGGAGAACGGTATAAAATATCTGTATGGAAGTTACCTTGCCATCCTGACCTTGAGCAACGATGCTGTCGTCGAGCTCAAATGGTTTTAACAACAATATAAGTACGCCGCCTGCAAAATTTTGGAATGTTCCTGATAAGGCTAAACCTATAGCTACCGTCGCCCCGCCAAGTATTGTGCTAACATTAATAATATTGATTTGGTTTATTGCCAGTACAGATACGATGAGTAAAACGTATAGCGCTGTTAACGACAGACTAAGAAAAAACGGTTGCAAAGAAGAGTGAACTTTCCGCCTGCTCATCCGGCCACGCAAACGTGTGCCTGTAAACTTAATTATCCGTAGGCCTATTAATAAAACTATTAAGGATAAAATGAATTTAATGCCGTGTTCTATTAGCCATCTATTGGCCTCGGCATAAAACGTGTGTAAATTGAAATCTTCTAGCTTCATGATCGAAGCACGAAGTTAATGAAAATTACCTTCCGTAAATAGTCACAAACAACTCGGGCACTTTAAACAGCACCCAGTCAACCAGCGTTGAGCGTACATGTCTTGTTGTTTGTGTTAAGCGTTTCATACTTAGATGTATTCAATTGTTGTGCCTCTTTTGGATATTTTAAATCCTGACACAAAAATAAGCGGCCCACTGGTCGTTTTTATAGAAAATTAATCATTTGATTAATGGATGACCGTCAGTTTACTCAGCGATGACTTTAACAATCGTATTAAAAACAAAACCCCTGTATGCAATAACATACAGGGGTTTGTATTGTATATCCCTCCTTTAAAAAGAAGCGAGGGGGCTATTACATCATGCCGCCCATACCGCCGCCGCCCATTGGCGGGCCACCGGCAGATGCTTCCTCAGGATCGTCAGCCAATACACACTCTGTTGTTAACAACATAGCGGCAATTGAAGCTGCATTTTCTAAAGCTATGCGGCTTACCTTAGTAGGGTCAATTACACCTGCGCCAATCAAGTTTTCAAACTTGTCGGTACGTGCATTGTAACCAAAATCTGCGGTGCCTTCTTTTACTTTCTGTACAATGATAGAACCTTCAATACCTGCGTTCTCGCAGATCTGACGTAATGGTTCTTCAATAGCGCGACGGATGATCTGGATACCAGTATTCTCGTCTTCGTTTTCACCTTTAAGGTCTGCTAAAGCAGCAACCGCACGGATGAAAGCTACACCACCACCTGCAACAATGCCTTCTTCAACAGCTGCACGGGTTGCGTGTAATGCGTCGTCTACACGGTCCTTTTTCTCTTTCATTTCAACCTCTGATGCGGCACCGATATATAATACAGCAACACCG
>CBFGNU010000280.1:0-5462 GCA_965650195.1 uncultured Mucilaginibacter sp.
TTTCCTTAAGCCTGATAAAGGCCGTTAGCAATAACGTGATAGGCAAAATATAATTTATAATTGTATCAAAAACAAGTGCCGCTGTATGCGGGAGTCTAATAACGCCTATTTCTGATTTTACCTTGATCATTACATTGCTATAGGGAAAGGCAACATCTACGTTAGAAAAAAAGGAGCTCGCCACTACCAAATTTAGCCCGTAAATTACGCCCAACATCCCGCAAACTACCAATGCAACTTTTACTATGGCTACGCGGTTAAAGTACAAAGAACCTACCAGCATTGCCCCGGAAAAATTTACCCATATGGTTATTACTCGTTCTACCACACGGTTATTTGTGAAAGAGTAGAGGTAAACATGATCATAAAGCCGTTGATAAAGCGGATTGTTTTTATCTAACCCGTTGTGATAAGCGGTTACAAAGCTGTAATCCACTAGTCTGAAGAATCCTAAAAAGATGATCAGGAAAAAAAAGCCGGCAATTAAAATGCCGCAAAGCCACTTTTCCAGCGCCGAGACTGGCAGGGTCAGATAAGCAGCGCCACCGGCATTGGTATTAAAATAGCCAAATACATAGGAGGATAGAACAGTGCCCCCGCCTACAAGGCCCCATACAAAAGAAAGATTTTGTGCGGCACCGTAATCAATTGCGTATACCGCTGCGGCGTATAGTATAAAGGTAAAGCAAAGTATAAATCCCATCAGGCCACCAATTTGTACAGGGCGCTCCAGGATGGTTTTTTTAAGCAGCAGGTTAAATCGGCTTAAGTTTAAAATGTCGTTCATGGTGATAGGTTAATTGGTTGGAAATAATTGCTTGGCCATTGCCGGATTCTCGGTTACACCGTTAAAGAAATGTTCCAGATTAAGGGCAGAATCTTCGCTGTTAACATTCTCTACAATAACAGATATACCCCTCAACATTTTTTCTGAGTAAAGCACTTTTACGCCCTGGGGAATTTCTGAAACCGTTTTAAAGCAGACCTTATCAGCTATATTATTTATGGACGAATGCAGCAGCAATTTGCCGTAATCAACTATGATAACCTGATCTATCATGTTCTCAAGATCGCGGATCTGGTGCGTAGAAATAAAAATTATGCGATCTTCATCCATTACAGATGCAATTAGTTTCCGGAACTGCGCCTTCGAAGGAATATCAAGCCCGTTTGTGGGCTCATCAAGTAGCAACACTTTGGTATTACAAGCGAGTGCAAAAGCTATTACGAATTTTTTTTGCTGACCAAAGGAAAGGCTGTTAAGCTTACCCTTAACTTCTACCTCTAATTCCTGCAAATGCCTATAAAAGGCCTCGCTATCAAACAGAGGATAAAACGGAGCAAATAGATTTTGATATTGTTTTACAGTTAACGGCGGTACATACACGTCTTCGGCTATATAATATACGGTTTGTAAAAACGATGGCTTGCGGCTTTTTGGCGACATGCCGTTAACCGTAATGCTGCCGCCAACAGGGAATAATGTGCCTGCCATGTTTTTAAGTAAGGTTGATTTACCCGCTCCATTTTTTCCCAACAAGCCGTAAATGCTTCCGCTTTTTATGGATAGTGTTAAGTCGTCGTATAACAGCTTTTTGCTCGAATAACCAAACGATAAATTGTTAAATTGTATCATAGTGCATTAGTTAAGTAGTACACTACAAATGTGGATTTAAAAAATCTTATATCAAAGAATTATTAAAGATTATTTTAAAGGCCCTGAAATACCAGCTTTCTATAGCAGGCGCTGCCGATGTTGAATTTTCCCAGTTTATTGGCTTACATTAATTGCGGCCGTAGCGTTGATGAGCATGGTACTGGAATGGCGATAGTTAGGCAGCTTAAATATATTTTCAATTTCATGACAGTAGATTTTGGGAGATATAATTGTGCTAATAAAAAAAGCTTAAGTGACTGTTTGTTAATGATTGCAGACGCCAAACGACCATTCCCACGCTTTCTTTGGCACCGGGGAATGGCAAAGATTGGGCAAGCTTTAATACATTTCCACGCACTTTTGCTAATGCCACATCAGGTTCGTCATCGGAAAAACTGAATTTGACCTTCTTTACAAATTCACCTATATCCAGCCAGTCTAAGCTTTTAGGTAAAAACGTTAAGAATGTAAAAATGCTGGGGTATACCAAAAAACTGAAATGGCATCAAGACCAAGACGGACTGGTTATTACTTACCCGGAGGGGACTAATTTTGCCACATCGGTTGTATTTAAAATTGAAAACTTAGGAAAACTAATGGTCGTATAGGAAAACGCGAATAAAATAACCATTCATTCGTGTTGGATTTTTAAGGCTTGTGTAATTCGAAGTCCCATTGTTAAAAAAGGGGGTGAGTATTTTGGGAGTAAGAAAACAAGTTACTCGTAAATCTTTAATATATGAATTGATATAATATTAGTTTATTCCTTCCCTATCCACCAAATAGTTTTTAAACAAGATCAAGAAGTTTTAAATATTGTTTACATTTACAATAACGATTAGAGGCTTAGGCATCTTTCGAGTGATTCGTTGAATATATAATAATGCTTTTTATAAAGCATTCTATAATAAGGGATTAAGAGCCGGGTTCGATTCCCGCTCTGAGTACAAAGCCTGATACATGCCCGTATCGGGCTTTGTTGTTTTTTAACGTAATTGCGGCACAAACGCCCGCCTGTCGGCATGCGTTGTGCTGTTCCAAAAAATATAAAGCCTCAAAAATATCGCAAATCGAATGACGGTATTAATTTACTGTTTATGAGCGTTTTAACTTTTTACCCCGAAACAGTTTGGAACACTTTGAAACTACTTATAAGTCAGTAAGATTAGCTGTAAATCTATATTAACTAGTTAATTATAAGCATCTTGAAGTAAGATAAGGTTTTTCATCCATTTTGGAACACTTTGGAACACGTTTGGAACACCAAATTTTTAATGCTGCACTTGTAAAGGGCCGTCTCTGTCCTATCTTTATCAAATGAGAAAACTGAAACAGCTCGCATTAACTTTAAGTCTGCTTATACTATTAACCAACAGCGCTAAAGCTACCTGGTCAATCATCATAATCGACCCAAAAACAAAGGAAATTGGCATAGCAGGTGCTTCATGTACCTATAGCGTTTATGGTATTGGCGGTATTGTACCCGGAAAAGGCGCGGTAGTAGTACAGGCCATGAGTAATAAATCTGCAAGAAATAAAGGTTTACAAATGGTACTGGCCGATGCTGCGCCCGACGAAATTCTTAAAGCGCTGAGAGATCCTGATTTTGATCCGGAAAACCAGCAATATGCAATAGTAACCTTAAGTAAAATAAATGCACCAAAGGCGTATACCGGCAGAGAAACAACGCCATACAGAGGAAGTATAACCGCTAAAGGCGTATCTGTACAGGGCAATACCTTAAGCAACAAGAAAATGCTAAATGAAATATTACAGGCTGTACTAAAAGCGCAGAAAGCATTGCTGCCGATACAAGACGTTTTGATGCTGGCTTTGGAAGCCGGTGCACAATATGGCGGTGATAACCGCTGCGGCAACAGGAAGGCATCAAGCGCGTTTATTACGGTTGCCAAACCCAACGATGACGCCCGGCATCCGTATATAAATATAATCGTAAATGAATCAGACTACTCAAGCAACGCTGTTAAGGTATTGCGAAAAAGGTTTGATAGTATGAAAAGAAGCAGATAAGCCGGTCTACGTTCTACCAGGCATTCCCGACTATAAAATTTCATTTGTTGGATTGAGCCCTGTTTACTGACAAGTATAGCCGCCATCTGCAGCAATCAATGCTCCGGTTATGAAAGAGCTATCATCTGAGAAAAGGAAACGAACCGTGTTGGCAATTTCTTCTGGTTTACCTATCCGTCCCAGCGGTTGAGCGCTATCCAGCGAAGCATATACTGCAGCTGCTTCTTGTCCGGACTGGTTAACAAACTGGGCCACTGCCTTATCAAGTAATGGTGTCTGAATCGTTCCGGGGCAAACACAGTTTACCCTTATATTAAATGGAGCGTAATCGATAGCAGTACTTTTGGTAAGTTGGCCTATGGCTCCCTTGGTCATTCCATACACACTGCTGCTGCCTTTGCCAACGAAACACTGGTCTGAACCCATCAGCACAATACTTCCTTTCTGCTGTTGTTTCATAAGTGGGATCACGGTTTTTAGCAGATAGAAGGTACCCATCACATTAATGCCCACCAATGTTTCCAGCTGCTCAAAACTGGTGTCTTCTATATTGGCGAAAAGATGTCGGCCGGCATTTGAAAACAGAAAGTCGATTCTTTTTTCTTTATCATAGATCGTTTTAATAGCCTGCTCTATATTCAACCGGTTGCTTACATCGCAATCAATAAAGTAGGGATCTGGTTGTGCAGATGGCGCATTGTCAAGGTTATACACCAGACTGCCCTCATTTCTTAAGAGTTCCAGAGTGGCTCTACCAATTCCGGTTGTGGCACCGGTGATAACGGTAACGGTATTTTTCCAATTCATATATGTGATTTTTATACGCCATAGGGAGAAATGCAGGCAACGCCCCCGGAGCTTGTAATGTCGGTTAGGACAAATCCGTATGCAATATAACCGGTTGGAAGTGCATTTTCGTCTAATTTGGAGATAATCCGGACTTGTATTTACATCCTTTGAATGAGGAGTGAGTTAACCGATCACTTAACGTGTCAACTAAGATCAAACCTTGTTAAAAGTCTCTATATACAATTCCTCAACTTTCGTTCGTGCCCATTGTGTTTTGCGTAAAAATTTCAGGCTTGATTTGATAGACGGATCAGACAGGAAACAATTAATGCGGATGCGATAACCCAATTCGGTCCAGCCGTAATGTGCCACCAGGTCGCTCAATATCGTTTCGAGGGTTTTGCCGTGAAGTGGATTATTGGGCTGTTGCATGGGGCAAAAATACAAATTTATGGGTGGCTTGTGGGTAGACCAGAATTGTCAGGTTTTAGCCCTCTAATTCGGCAATTGTCTTTTTGGCGGAAGCCAGCCTTATCTTCTTATTTTTTTCTATCATTTTATTGGTGATCCAATGCTCCAATTTATGATGCATTGGTATTAAAAGCGCTGCCAGGCACACCATAAAAAGCAACATTAAAACCGGTGAATGATGTGTTAAATTACCTATGAAAGGATGTATCAACAAATTGATAAACTCAAAAACAATAAGTAAGGAGAGAATCCCTAAAAATTTAATGGTACCCTGCGTGGCAATTACAGAATGGCTAAACAATAAAAACAGCAAAGCTAATATTACCAAAGTAATAGCTATTGCAGCATATTGCAGGTTTTGTGCATGCTCCTCCGCTTCTTGTTTTTTAGCAGCCAGCAGATCTTCCTGTCGCCTGGCTTCATCAAAATTAAGTGCCTCTATTTGTTGCAGTTTTTGTACATTATTAAAAGTATTTCTAACTGAATAAGAAATCCGTGTATATTTTAAGGCGCT
>CBFGNU010000281.1:0-5434 GCA_965650195.1 uncultured Mucilaginibacter sp.
GTCGCAAAAACCTGTAAAGGTATCAACTGAGCTATATGAAGTATTGGCTTTGTTTGATAGCTGGCGCGAAAAAACAGGCGGTGCGCTCAATGCGTCGGCCGAAACCATTAATAAAATATGGCGCGAAGCCGCAGCTAAAAAAAGCTTGCCTTCAACCGTCGAAATAACGGCCGCTTTGGCTCAGGTAAATCAACAGCAATACATTTTAGATGCCGTGGCACAAACGGCCTTGCATACCGGCAATGCGCCTTTAATGCTTAACTCGTTCACCAAAAGCTATATCATGAACAAAGCTGCGGCTGTTGCTATGGCTGTTAGCGGTGTTAATGGTTTGGTGCTGAATATTGGCGGCGATATAATAATACGCGGCGAACATACTGAGCAAATAAACGTGAGCAATCCCAAAGCTGATTACGAAAACGCTGATCCAATAGCGCAGTTAAAGATTTCGGATCAAACGGTAGCCACCAGCGGTAATTACCGCCGTGGCGAGCTTGTAAACGGTATATGGTACTCGCATATTATTGATCCACGTACCGGCCAACCGGCAGGCGGGGTTATAAGCGCCACAGTGGTAGCGCCAAATGCTACGGATGCAGGCGCGTTGGCTACAGCCCTGAATGTGTTAAGCCCGGCAGAGGGTGAAAAATTAGTAGCAACCGTACCGGGTGCCGAATTTATGCTGATAACTGCCGAGGGCAAACGCATAGAAAGTGCAGGCTGGAAAAAACTGCAGCTGCCTACTGAAAAAAACGAAGTTACAATACCATCAGCAACCGCTTTACAACAAAGCTGGGATCCTAATTACGAATTAGCTATCAACCTGGAGCTGGCTACCATGCAGGGTTTTCGCGTAAATCGCCCTTATGTTGCTGTATGGGTAGTAGATGCCGATAAAAAGCCCATACGCCAAATAGCGCTTTGGATGCGTGCAGATAAAGAGAAGTATGTATGGGATCTGCGATCATGGTATGCTGTTTATTATAGAGACATGGTTGCTGATAAGCCATCGGTTAGTTCAACAACAAGCGCTACCCGGTCGGCAGGCAAGTACACGCTTAAATGGGATGGTAGGGACGATAAAGGTAATTTGGTTAAACAGGGAACTTACACAGTATATATTGAGGCCGCCCGCGAACATGGCACCCACCAGTTGATGCAACAGGATATAACGGTAAGTAAACCGCAACAGCAGCATTTTGACATAGTGGGAAATATTGAGGTGAGTTCAGTATCAGTAGATCTTCGCAAAAAAGCAGATGGCCAGTAAACTTGCCAACAATAAGGCTGCGAAGCAGCCAAAAAGCGGTTTTGAGAAAAAAACAGCTTCGTTTTCGCGCTGGCTGCACATCTACTTGTCAATGCTAAGCTTTGTGGTGGTGCTTTTCTTTTCAGTAACGGGGCTTACCCTTAACCATGCCGAATGGTTTGACGGAAAAGAGGTAGAGCAAAAATACAGCGGAAATGTACCTATTGCATGGGTAGATGTTACTGATACTACGCAGATAAAAAAGCTGGAGATAGTAGAACTGCTGAGGAAAAACTATGGCATTAAAGGTTATTTAAGCGAGTTTTTTATGCAGAGTGACCAACTTTCGGTATCATTTAAAGGACCAGGCTACAACGCCAACGCTTTTATTGTGCGAAAAACCGGCAAATTTGAACTAACAGAACTTAAAATGGGCATCGGCGCGGTAATGAACGACCTGCACAAAGGCCGCGACACGGGAAAAGGATGGGGTTGGCTGATAGATGTATCGGCGGTATTCCTTGTTCTGGTTTCGTTAAGTGGTTTGGTGATGCTTTTGTTTTTGAAGAAGAAAAAAGTAAGCGGCCTGCTGATAGCTATTTTAGGCGGAACGATATGTTGGTTGATCTACCATATGCTGGTGCCTTAACAGGCAGACAGGTAAAGTATTGCCTGCAAAAAACGTAAGTTTTTGGGGATATTTTTGTTCCACTTGACCTTTATTTTAACAGTCAATTGATAATCAAGTATTTAACCCCTAATTACAGCTAAATTTCCTGACGAATAAGTTGTTTCACTTTGTTCCGCTTTAAAAACTAAGTATTTGATATACAGCTGATTATAAAACCATCTATTCCGCTTTGTTCCACTTGTTTCACATCCTCAAGCGGAGCAAACGTTACTGTGCAGTGTTATAGATCTGGTAAACACCGCTTATGCTGCGCTGCTGCGAAGAGCCTACCAATAGCGTGGTTATCTTCCGTTCCATCATTACCTGCTCGGCATTGCTGATAAATTCGTTATCGTTAACAATAACGGGGTTTGCGGTCATCATATCGGTGACACTTAGCTTTGAGGTATCCGGATTTTTAAGCAGAGCGCGGCGCAGGTCGCCATCGGTAATAATGCCATCTACCTTATCAGCGCTTCCAACAATCACCAAACCTAACCGCCCTGTAGACATGCGCATTAGCACATCAGTAAATGAAGCATTAATGGTAATAAATGGTAGGTCATCGGTGCGCATCAGGTCCTTCACCTTGGTAAGCAGCTTGCGCCCTAAACTACCACCCGGATGGAAACGAGCAAAGTCCTCCTCTTTAAAATCGCGCTGTTCCATTAGCGCAACGGCCAGCGCATCACCCATAACCAAAGCCGCCGTGGTTGATGAAGTTGGGGCCAGGGCCAGCGGGCAGGCCTCGCGTGTAATGGTGCCGTTTAAATGGTAATTACTGTTCTTGGCAATAGTTGATGCGGCGTTACCGGTTATGCTGATAATGATGTTGTTATTCCACTTTAAAAACGGGATGATGCGCAGTAACTCATCGGTTTCGCCTGAGTAGGAGATCAGCAAAACAGCATCGCTGGCCCCAACTATCCCAAGGTCTCCATGAAAAGCATCACCGGGATGTAGGAAAAAGCTGGGTGTACCCGTGCTTGCCAAAGTTGCTGAGATCTTTTTACCCACAATACCCGATTTACCTACCCCCGCCACAATCACCTTCCCACTGCATTGCAATATGGCCTTTACCACATCGGTAAAGGTATCATCCAACGAGGCAGCTACCTTCTGCAGGCTCTCAATCTCGATATCAAAAACACGTTTGGCTATGGCTTTCATGCTTACAGCAGTGGTTTAATTACTTCTTCCAGCAGGTGCAACTTAACCATGTTAGGGCCGTCGCTCAGGGCATTGTCAGGATCAGGGTGCGCTTCCATAAAATAGCCATCGGCACCAAAAGCCTTCGCAGCAAGAGCCATCATCGGTACAAAGGTGCGGTCACCGCCGGTTTTGCCACCTGCACCGCCGGGGCGCTGTACGCTGTGAGTGCAATCCATGCAAACGGGGTAACCAAAAGCCTTCATATCATAAATATTCCTGAAGTCGACCACCAGGTTGTTATAGCCGTACATATTGCCGCGCTCGGTTAATATTACTTGTTCATTGCCGGCTTCGATCACCTTTTGTGCCGGGTAAAACATATCCTGACCTGAAAGGAACTGTGCTTTTTTAACATTAACTATTTTTCCGGTTTGCGCGGCAGCTACCAACAAGTCAGTTTGGCGACATAAAAACGCCGGTATTTGTAGTATATCAACCACTTCAGCTGCAATAGCGGCGTGAAAAGGCTCGTGAATATCCGTAGTAACAGGCAAGCCAAACTGCTCTTTTACTTTTTGCAGCATCTCCATGCCTTTTTCAATGCCGGGTCCGCGTTGCGAATGGATAGAAGTGCGGTTAGCTTTATCAAATGATGATTTAAAAACCACCGGCACGTTGTACTTCTGGCCAATATAGGCCACCTTTTCGGCAACGGTGAATAGCAGGTCCTGGCTTTCCATTTGGCAGGGACCAAGTATAAAAAACGGCTTCTGCCGCATCTGTTCAAACAACATACAGGTTTATTTTGAGCAAAGATAGATTTTTTATAGGTTGAATGTAATACGTTGTAAGTTTTACGCTTTTACTTAACACGTACCATGTAAAACGTATAACTTTGCTGTATGATCAACTATTTTGATTTTTACGACATACCAGAAAGCTTTAACCCGGATGCTGCCTTGCTGAAAAAGAAGTTTTATCAGTTAAGCAAAGAGTATCACCCTGATTTTTACGCTAACGAAAGCGAAGAGAAGCAGCAGGAGATATTGGAGCTATCTACCATAAATAATAAGGCTTACCAGACCCTGTCAAACCCCAATAAAAGGCTGGAGTATATTTTGCGCGAACATGAATTAGTAAGTGATGGCGCTAAACCA
The DNA here is from genome assembly GCA_965650195.1 of uncultured Mucilaginibacter sp. Classification (GTDB taxonomy): domain Bacteria; phylum Bacteroidota; class Bacteroidia; order Sphingobacteriales; family Sphingobacteriaceae; genus Mucilaginibacter. Next base: position 4,229 of record CBFGNU010000281.1, read on the forward strand.
CAGCTTCCGGGCGACTTCCTGATGGAGATGATGGACATAAACGAGCGCCTAATGGAGGTTGACGACAAGGATGAATTGTCGCATTTAACCAATGAGGTGCTTGCTATTGAAGGCGACCTGAGCGACGAACTAAACACACTTACAGCAGGTTACGAGCAGTTGGATGATAAGGCCAAGGAGAGCAAGTTAAATGATATTGCAAATATTTATTTCAGGCAAAAATATCTGTTGCGAATTAAGGAGAGTTTAAATACATTTGCGTCCCGCTTCTGAGGACTTAAATCCACCCTCAACAGCACGCCCAGCTGGCGGAATTGGTAGACGCGCTGGTCTCAAACACCTGTGGGAAACCGTGCCGGTTCGACTCCGGCGCTGGGTACAAAGCCTCGATATTTCTATCGAGGCTTTGTTGTTTATATACGTTCTCAACGGCTTTGTGCCTCATGCCTTAACCCAATATCTATTAGCAATACTAACAATTATGTATACGTTGTCACAAAACCGCTCAGATGCGTATGAGAACTTGGTTTGGCGTATATTCGGCTTAATTTTTGAATACACCCCGATTATGAAAAAAACGTTAGCCATCAGCAATACAATAGCATTGGTCATCACAATAGCCATAAATTATCTCTCCAACACCGGATTGATCAATGGTAACACTATGAAAACGATCTCCGATCGGTATGAAAATTACTTCACTCCTGCTGGTTATGCTTTTTCTATCTGGGGCGTTATTTACCTTGGCTTGCTGGGCTTTATTTTTTACGGATGGCGCACCCTGGCCGACAATAACAACAACGTGTTAACCAAAGTTGGCTGGTGGTTTGTTGTTTCTTGTGTTGCCAATTCGCTTTGGGTAATGGTTTGGCTTTATGATCAGATAGGGCTGTCTGTTGCTGTTATGATACTGCTGCTTTTGTCCATATTTAAAATTGTACAAAATGCTAATATATCTGGGCAGAGCAAGGCTGATACTCTAACCCGTCTTTGTGTAATTTGGCCGTTCTCTATTTACTTCGGCTGGGTGTCGGTAGCACTTATAGCCGATGTTGCTGCATTCCTTACCAAAATTGGCTGGGACGGCTGGGGAATTTCGGCTTTAACCTGGACTATTATTATGTTATGCACGGCGGGTTTGGTCAATCTTTTAGTAATTCAGGTTAAGAAACTTTACGCATATGGCCTGGTAGGCATTTGGGCCAT
>CBFGNU010000282.1:0-5434 GCA_965650195.1 uncultured Mucilaginibacter sp.
AGTCCCGCTATGGCAATAATACTTATTAAACTTGCTTTAGAAATTACTGCCATTTTAGGGTTACGCACAAACGCATCCTGGTTTTGTTTGTAAAGCTTACCGGCTGTGCCTTTAAGACTGGCAAGCTGCTCCTGTAAACGTGTATTTTCAGTTTCGAGAGCTACAACGCTCAACGCTGCGCCTGGTCCGGCCGAAGCAGATATGCTGGCGTTGACTATAGCATTATGCAATTCAATACCATCGGCAAATCTGTCTTCCGCCTTTTTTTGAAGGCATTTATATAGTATTTCGGTAAACCAAGCCGGTACCAGCATTTCCAATGCTTTTTTTTCTTCGCTCCACTTATCGGGCAGGTTGGCTTTGCGTAGGTTCAGGGCATCGGGAATTTCCTGCTCCATATGGCTTATCATCACCGAATTTCGCCCGGTATCGCCATTGCCGGGTAGCGGAAAAGGCACCTGCCCGGAAAGCAGTTCATACAAAATTATTCCGTAGCTGTAAATATCGGTTTGCATCAGCATTTTACCCTCGTGCTGTTCGGGGGCCATAAATTCAATTGCCCCTGCATGGCGTATGCTGCTGCGGCGCTGCTCCTCGCTCATAATGGCCAAACCAAAATCAAGCAACACATAATTTCCCGTGTGGATATTGTATTTTACATTGTTGCTTTTTATGTCGCCGTGTTTAACACCTACTTTATGGCAATGAGCAAGTGCGCTGGCCAGTTGGTCGGCTACCTTTACCAGCTCTTTAAGCGTGAATATTTTATCGTGTGGTGGGTGTAAGAGTTCGGCCAGATCCGGCCCTTCTATATACTCCATTTCTATAAAAGGGAACGATCCACTTTCGGTAATTCCCGAGCTCAGTATCTTAACAACGTTAGGACTTGGATTTTCATTAACCTTTTGCAGCTTAGTTACCTCATTCTGATAATTGCGGTAATTTTTGTCGTCCTCATCTTCGGTATAAAGGGGCGTGGGTATAAGTTTAACTGCCGAATAAATTGGGCCATAGCGCCTGCCTTTATAAACAGAGCCTTGCCCGCCTGTGCGTAGTGCGCCCAGGTTTTCCAATCCTTCAGCTATCGTAAATACCTTACTCATTTTTTGAGGGGTTGATAGCTAAACTCCAACACTGCCGATTCGCCCAGTATTATCTGGTCGCCTTCTTGCAGTTGGTGCCCTATATGGGTTGCATGCAACTTGGTTATTTGCTCGCTGCTTTCAGACCGAACCTTTACTTTATTGCGGGGCGGCACGCCGCCTTCATCAGCAAATATCATAAAGCGCCCGGCATCGTTGTTCCACTCAATATGGGCGTGCTGGCGACTGATGAACTTATTCTCTTTATTGGTACTGTCAGACGGAAAAGCAATATGATTGGTACGGAAATAACCTTCGTCTGACTGTGCTTTTTTATCGCGCCCGATGTTGATCTTGTTGTCGCCGGATTGCAGGGTATATTCGGTTTCAAGCGTCTCTCCACTTAAAGCTCTTATATATGCAGTAGCCGATTGTTTTATAAAGTGCTTGCCGGTTTTTACAAAAAAGGCAATGTCAATGTTGGGGGCCTTTGTCGCTTCCGCAGGTATATCTTCGTCAAACTTTACATCAAGCGACCAGTTGGCGGGAAGCTCTACCGCATAGTCGTCTGCTATCCTTTGGATCTCATCACGTAGTTTTTGCTGCTCATCTAAATAAACAGCGGCTTCATAAATATGCCTGTCAGCATCGCCTGAATTTACATATAAAGACACTCCTTTAATGTTGCCACCTTCGCCGCCTTCTGCTTTTTGGAGCTGTTGTTTGATAAATAAAAGTAAGGCGTGGCGCACTCCTTTAACATCATCCGGTCGTTCTTCTGCTTCGCTTCTGAAAAAATTTAATACCATGTTTTATACAACCTTGACGAGATATTCGCCTCTGAATTATTATTTAACTCTTACTGTGTTTCTTTTGTTTGCGGCGTGATATTTTTAATGTAGCCCCTTTTTAATAAAAATGGTATAACGTGCCTGCCAGCCAAATGAACAGCGTCTGACGAGCCTTTGGTTGATTCTATACGGATACAAACGACAATATTACCGATGTATTTTTCCATAGGAGCAAAAAACACGTACCAGCCATCATTTATTTGCTCCTTTTTCCAGATCCGTTCGGGTGTACCGGTTTTACCTGCAACCGAAATACCCAAAATAGGTACTTTTGGTGCGCTTTGCTCTATCATATATTCGCGTAACAGTTGCGCATATTTTGGGTCGTTGGCCAATTTTATTCCGGGGTTTACCGGCGTTAATGAGTCACTCACTTTCAGCACGTAACGGTTATTTATCATAGTGCCGTTATTTGCAATGCCTGATACTAAGCGGGCCACTGCAGCCGGAGAAGCAATTAATTCACCCTGGCCCCACGCCATGCCCGAGATCCCTTCGGCCCGTGTAAGGCGTATATTATTGGGGTTATAGCGTGGCTTAGTGTTAAATTCTGTTTTGCGCCATAGTTCCCGCCATTTTTCCTCCTGGGCTAAATTTTCGGCCGGCTTGTTATAATAATAGCTGCCAACACCATGTAAAGACATGCCTGTTTTTAGATAAAGGTCGCCCATTTGTTCTTGCAGATGTTCTTGGTTGGCCAGTTTGATAAAGTAAACGTTGTTTGATTTTACCAGGCCGCGCCGCAGATCTATTACACCTGTTTCATCGGGTTCCAAACCTTTGGTCCGGATGCGTTCCCACGAGGCAACAGGGTATCTTTTATCTGCAGCGGCCAGTCCCAGTTTGTTAAAAGCCGCCATTGACGTAACTACTTTAGCAGTGGAGCCGGGTTGCGTAAAATGGGTAAAACCCAGATCGGCGGTGGTCATCCATTGCGATAACTGGTTTTGTTCGGCATAGCTCATGGTCAGTTTTTCCCAATCGTGTACCGGCGGCAACGGATACACCGCCGAGGTTAGCACATCGCCGGTATTGGCCTGCATAATAACTACCGACACCCTGTTATCGTTTAACGAAGTATCTGTGGCTATTGAGCGTTGTATGCTGGTTTGCAGGCCGGCATCCATTGTTAGGCTCACATCACGGTTACGACGTTTAAATGCTTCTACTTCCTGGCTGTTTATACCCGCAAGCAATAACGGTGCAAGGGCCTTATAGTCTTTTTTAACAACGGTCATTTCCTTTACGCCACGGGCCAGGTACCTATTTTCCGCATACCGCTTAGCTAATGCCGTGAACCTGGTTGTAGGCATGTCAAATCCCCGCAGTTCTGCCGCGAGTTCATATTCTGCAAAGTAGCCGTTTACGCTGCCATTAAACACCCCTGTGTTTGCATCACCTGTCCAAAAAAACATCTGGTCATCAAACGGATAGTATCTGCTGACTCTTTTATGCATTGCTGAGTCGAGGTTGTAATTTTCAATCCCTGCCCCATATAGCTTGAAATGCTGCCGTTTAACCGTAGCGGCATCACTGGTGGCCAACAGCACCCCGTTGCGATCAAACAACGATCCTGCTTTAAGTTTATTCATTAAGATGGCAATGCGTGGATTATAACTGAACATGCGCGCGCCGCTACGATCGGCCACAAGCGATGGCTGCACTACCCAGGTTTTATTATTGAACAAATAGCGCGATACATTTACGGTTAAAAGAAGTATCCCTATACAAGCGGCTATAAGTGCGGGCACCAGGTTTTTATCATGTTGTTTGGATATATAGCTCATTTGTACCGGTGTACCTTTTACGGATGAGGCTGACAGTAAAAAGCCCGAAGCAAGCAAATTGGCCACCAACGACGAGCCCCCATAACTTTGAAATGGCAATGATACCCCCGACAGCGGTAACGCGCCCGTTGAGCCGCCTGCTATGAGCAGGAACTGCGCAAATGTTGATATACCAATACCCGCACACAGATAAAAAAGAAACGATGTTCCCGTTCGCCGGCCAATAATTATGGCGCGATGCAGGTATAATAAAAACAGGACGAAAATAGTTACAATGCCCATCCACCCAAACTCTTCACCCATAGACGGGAGGATCATATCGGTATGAGCCTCCGGAATTGTTTTAGCAAATCCTTCGCCGACACCCTGACCTGTAATGCCTCCTCCAGACATCGCCCAGAGCCCGTTAGCGACCTGATCGCCGCCGTACACTTCATTATTCCATGCATCCTGCCAAATGGCCTTACGGTCCACTAAACGTTGCACAGGGCCGGGGAAAAGCTTATCCAGATACGGAACCTGGTCTATGGTTACAAACGCGGCCATTATTACCAGTACCATTATCGCCGATTCGCTTAATTGCTTCCTTTGAAACACCATAAGCAAACCAACAACAGCTAAAGTTGAGGCGGCCGAAAGCCAGACATTTTTAAGTACCCACGAGGCTATTACATAGAGAACTACCGCAATAACCATAAACATGAAATCGCCACGCGAAAAAGAAAAAAGGGCGATGAATGTAAAGCACACCACCATCGCCGGGCCCAGATCGCCCAGCAGCAGGAATAATAGCAGTGTTACCACCGTGCAAACTAAAGCGAAGGAAAAGAACGACCACCGCTTTTTCCAGCTGGTATATTCGCTGATGAGTTTTTCGTTAACGGCAAAAAATCCCGCAAGGAAAAGAATAATGAGGTATTTAACAATTTCGCTGGGTTGAAAACCGAAGAGGTTAACTTTTACCCCGCTACCCTCGGGGCCGGTACCAAATTTAATGGTTAAGGCTAAAAGGCCGATAGCCAATATTATCCAGGGCCAACCATTAGCAGCAGATGGCACATTTTTAAATACCAGCATTCTGTACATGCGGGAGTCGATGTTAAATGTGCGCAATTTGATAGTGAGCATAGCCAACATCGCGGCCAAGCCAATGGCCAGATAAACAAGACTGTCTTTAGCTAAAAACCTGTCGCGCAGCGGATCCTGTAAACTTAGCAGGGTTAAAAAGGAAAGCCCGGTAAGCAGCATAATTACTGGCAGGATAAACTGATCAGCGGTGCTGAACTTCCATGATAAGATGATGTGTATTAATACAAATGCAGCTATAAAACTTGCCGCGATAATAAAAAACCACTGGTTAAATTCATGTGGCGTGCGGATAATGAGCGACCGTTCTCTTTTTAAGATGTTAAAATCGCGTGTAGAGAAAAGCTTTATGGTATGTGGCGTTTGTTTAAAGGTGAAGGATGCATCATCTTCCAGACTTTGCACACCCTGTGAGCTGCCAAACTGAAAGCCCGGCTGTAAAGGCAAAACTTTAAACGCTTTATTGGCAGGCAGGTTGTTAAATGCGAAATGCCCTGCATTGTCTGTACGTGCATAAGCGCTCAATTCCTGTAAATGACGTTTACCGGCACTGTCGGGCAAGTAAACTGCTGTCACACCGCCAATAGTGGAGGTTATTGTTTTTAATGCTTCGGTTGGTTCATCATTA
>CBFGNU010000283.1:0-5391 GCA_965650195.1 uncultured Mucilaginibacter sp.
CAAATGGAAAATTTTATTCATTGAGAAAACACGAAAAGAATAAAGTATTTCTGATTGCGTGTAAAGATTCGACCGGAAAGGTATTAGCAGAGAATGGCAATGGCGAATGGCTGGAATTTGATGGGTTGTTTAAAACCACTTTAGGTAAAGGTTTAGTAAAAAAAGGGATGCGTGATGGCGAATGGCTTGTATCTAATGGAAAAGAGATTTATAAAAATGGCATGTTAATAAACATAGCCTATAGTATGGCTAATTTGACTGCAAACTCCGATTCATCCTTTGTTCCGGTAGAGGTGGCCCCTGAATTTCCCGGCGGAATTGCACCTTTCAGCAAATATGTGGATAAAAATATAAAATATCCCCCTTACGAGAGAGAAAATAACATACAAGGAAAGGCATATATTTCGTTCGTTGTAGAAAGGGACGGTTCGCTAACGGATTTTAAAATAGTGTCGGCACCTTCCAAAGGTTTGGGTGAGGAGGCATTAAGACTTATAAAAGATTCTCCAAAATGGAAGCCAGGAATACAAAATGGTAGGCCAGTACGGGTGCAATATACCGTTCCGGTTAATTTCACCCTCGGCGAGTCATTTTAAAATACATCTGGCGCATATACTAAACAATCCCTATTAATTTCCGTTAACAATACGGTTAACATTCAATTTATACACAGCTTTGTGCCGGAGCTCAAAGCAAAAATGTATTTTTAACCGGCTTTATATATAAATATGTTTTACAGCTTAGGCAGATACATCATCTTATTACGATTAAGTTTTAAAAAGCCCGAAAAATTCAGTGTTTACTGGACCGAGGTAATGCGCGAAATGGTATCGGTAGGTATTGGCTCGTTGGGCATTATTGCTATTATATCTGTTTTTATAGGCGCAGTGGCTACCATACAGGTGGCTTTCCAATTATCTAGTCCGCTCGTGCCCTTGAGCATTGCAGGTGGCATCTCGCGCGATTCAACCATATTGGAGTTCAGTCCCACTATATCAGCTTTGGTACTAGCAGGACGCGTTGGTTCGAGCATGGCGTCACAAATTGGTACCATGCGCGTTACTGAACAGATAGATGCATTAGAAATTATGGGTGTAAACGCACCCGGCTTTTTAATTGCACCTAAAGTTATTGCCGGTATCTCAATGATTCCCTTATTAACCATTGTTTCGGTGGGCCTGGGGTTATGCGGCGGCTATTTAGCCTGCGTTATAACCCGCGACATTTCACCTTCAGATTTTGTTACCGGTTTGCAGTCAGATTTTAACCCGGTTATTGTTACCGTTTGCGCGGTAAAATCAATTGTTTATGGCTTTCTAATCACTTCTATTTGCTGCTATAATGGCTTTTACACCAAAGGGGGCGCTTTAGAGGTTGGCCAGTCGGCAACCAGAGGCGTTGTTTACAGCTGTATAATGGTGTTATTTGCCGACCTTGTAGTTTCGAGCATGTTGTTATGATAGAAGTAAAGGATATTTATAAAACATTCGGCGAAAACGAGGTTCTAAAAGGCATAAGCGCCAAATTTGAACCCGGTAAAAACCATCTTATCATAGGCGGATCAGGATCAGGAAAAACCACACTGCTTAAATGCATAGTTGGCTTACACGAACCTACCAAGGGCCGGGTGCTGTTTAATGGCGAAAATTTTACAGAAATGAGTTTTGAGCAACGGGTACCTATACGTACCGAAATAGGCATGCTGTTTCAAAACTCCGCGCTGTTTGACTCCATGACGGTAGAAGAGAACATCATGTTTCCGCTTAATCTTTTTACAAATAAAACTCGTGCTGAAAAATTAGACCGCGCAAATTTTTGCCTTGAGCGGGTTAACCTGGAGGGTAAAAACAAATTATATCCGTCTGAACTGTCGGGCGGTATGAAAAAACGGGTAGGCATTGCCCGCGCTATATCTATGCAGCCCAAATATCTTTTTGTGGATGAGCCTAACTCTGGTCTGGATCCACAAACGTCTATCCTGATTGACGATCTGATAAACGAGATAACCGAAGAGTATAAGATGATAACCGTAATAGTTACGCATGATATGAACTCGGTTATGGGTATTGGTGACCATATCCTGTTTTTAAATCAGGGCCAGAAATGGTGGGAAGGTTCAAACAAAGAAATTGCCCATACAGATAACAAAGAGCTAAATGATTTTGTATTTGCCAGCAAGTTTATGCGGGCAGCGAAGGCTAAATTATAATTCCGCCTTTCATACTCTTCTACTGTTTCAATAACTTTCCGTCTTTATCAAGCTGAACCCAACCGGGTAATGTATAGTCTGAAGGAATAAAACTTGCCATTTGCCCCCAGGCCCAAAAACCGCCTTTTATCATGCTATTAGAGGGGCTTAAGTCGCCGTTCCGACTAATTATAACGCTGTCTTGTACAGGTCGTATCAGCGACAATTGACCGCTCTTCGTTCTAAAAAAACGATCAATCATAGCTCCCCTCAAAAAAAAATCTTTAGGCTCCGGTTTAGGTCTGTATACAACGTACAGTTCTGTAGAATCTTTTTTTAATAAACTCAAATCAAGCTTTTTAAGTCCGTCGTCTGCATTGGCAACTAATCTAGCTAATGATGTATATGGTTTATTATATGTTGACGGTATCAGTTGTCGTTTTCGCGCATATGTGTTTCGCGCTTGTTTATTTAGCATTTGATAAACCACAAAACCGTTTTTTTCTAACTCATCATTATATAATGCGCAGAAAAAATGCGGAAGAGAACCCAGATACGCATCTACTCTCGCTTCCTCCCATCTTTTTTTCTGGCGTGCATCGCCCGGTAGATCTTCGAAAAACAACCTTCCGGCAAATGACACTATCCCATCAGGATTTTCGCTATCATAACTAAAATTACTAAGCAGGTACTTTATTCTGTATCCTAAAACCCTATTCTCTATAATTAAAAAATCATCAGTACTGGCTCTCAGCACACCACTCGCTGTGTTATAATTAAACTTTATTATATCGGCATTCTGTATTTTACAATCTCGGGCATCGTCTGACGTACCAAAAAAACAGCGCTTAAAGGTTTCGATATATTTTTCTCTATCCGACTTTGATATAAACGAAATATTCACTGTATTAAGCAATAAATTGCTTTCCGGTAGTTTTACCCTAAATTTTAAGTCCTTGTTCTGAATTGTAAACTCTTGGTTGGTAATAACATAGCCTATCATTTTAACCACAAGGTTATATTTACCTGAGCGCACCTGCCGCAAAGTAAATTTGCCGTCACTGTCGGTCGCGGTAGCTTTCTGCGAGTCACCTATAAAAACTGTAGCACCGGGAATGGGCGCATCTTTCTCATCAGTAATTACACCCGTTATGTTGTAAGTTTGCTGCGCTTTAGCGCTAACACAAACCAATAACAATAAAAAGTAAAACAGTTTTCTCATATTTTTTATGGTGGCTATAAACTCTTACAACTACCCATTTTACTTAACATCCTACTTATTGGAGATACTAGCTGGTATTGGCTCCGCAATTTTAACTTTAGGCGGCTCAATCCCTGCCGGGATTGTATAGTCAGACGGCAAAAAGGCCGACATTTGTCCCCAGGTCCAGTAGCCTGAATAAATTATATTTCTAACCGGACTGGCATCACCGTTTCTGCTTATCAATAAACTATCCTGAAGTGGCACTATAATGGATGCCTGACCTGAAGGCATCTTAAAGAAGCGCTGAACTACTGCCCCCTGTCCTAAAAAATCGCTTGGCTCTTTTTTGGGCGTATAAACTACATATAAGTTGGTAGAATCTTTCCTCAACAAGCCTATATTGAGCGATTTAAAATCATCGTCTACTTTGCCAATAAATCTATCTAACGATTTAAGGGGTTGAAAATATTGCTCGGGGATTTTTTTCAGCTTTTCCCCGTAAATTTTAAGCGCATCCTGATTTAACATCTGGTAGGTAACAAACCCATTTTCGGTCAAAGTGTTGCTAAACATAGACCGATAGAAATGCGGGGCAGAGCCAAAGTAGGTATTCGCCCGTTCGTCCTCCCATTTTTTTTGTTGCTGTGGGTTGCCTTTCATCTCCTCAAAAAACAAAGTTCCCTCAAATGTAATAACGCTTGGCCAGCACGAACGGTCGTATGCGAAGCCGTTTAACAGGTACTTCATTCGGTAGCCTAAAGCTTTGTTCTCAATAATTAAAAAGTCATCAGAGTTAGCTGTAAGGATGTTATACTTCTTATCAAATTGTAGTTTTATATCATCGGTATTTAATATTTTGCATTGCGCAGCATTTTTTGATCTGCCCAAAAAACACTCCAAAAATATTCCCAGCAGACGCTTTCTTTCTGCAAGTGACATTGCCGAAATATTAACAGTATTGAGCATAACATTGTCTTCCTGTAGTTTAAACCTAAAACGCACATCTGCGCCTCGCAACATAAAACTATGTTGTAAAACAACATAACCCATCATTTTAACCACCAGGTTATAGTTGCCCGGCTGCACCTGCGATAAAACAAACCGTCCTTCCCTATCACTTGCCGTAACCTTTCTTGAGTCGCCTAAAAAAACCGTGGCACCGGGTATAGGCACATCGTTATCATCGGTAACTATGCCGATTACGTTATACGTTTGCTGGGCAACGGCTGTGCCCATGCAGATAAGAAACAATAAAAAACAAAGCAATTTTCTCATTATAGAGCGATAGTCGATCAGGTTTTTAACAACTACCAATTTAGTTATTAAGTTGCTTAGTTGCACACCTTGCTTATAGTTTTTTATTTTAATTTTGTGCCTATCAAACTTATCACGTAAAACGTGTTACGTTATAACATAAAAAGATGATCCAACTACTTACACCTACGCACTGGAAAGATTACGAACTGATTGATTGCGGTGATTTTGAGAAGCTGGAGCGTTTTGGCAATGTTATACTGATCCGCCCCGAACCACAGGCGGTTTGGAGCAAGGCTTTACCGCAAAGCGAGTGGCAGCGCTTGCATAATATTAGATTCAAGGGCCGCTCCGCAACATCAGGCGAGTGGGTTAAGAAAAATCCCGGTACGCCGGATAGATGGCACGTTGAATATAAAAACCCCGAGGCAGCCATTAAATTTCGTTTGGCGCTTACATCATTTAAACATGTGGGTATTTTCCCTGAGCAAGCTGTTAACTGGGATTACATATCGCAAAACGTTAAAAAATTTAAAACACCCGATCCTAAGGTGCTTAACCTGTTTGCTTATACCGGCGGAGCGTCGTTAATAGCCCGCGCGGCAGGTGCAGACACTACCCACGTTGATTCTATACGGCAGGTGGTTACCTGGGGTAACGAGAACCAGGAACTTTCAGGCTTAAAGGATATCCGTTGGGTGGTTGAGGATGCTTTGAAGTTTGTAAAGCGTGAATTAAAGCGCGG
>CBFGNU010000284.1:0-5389 GCA_965650195.1 uncultured Mucilaginibacter sp.
ACTGGGTATTCTCATTGGCCCAGGCAAAATAGGTAAAAACAAAAGGCTGAAGCAATATATGTTTCAGCCTTTTGTTTTTATACCCTGTAAATCGGTACGGCAACCTTTAAGCAACTTTTTTGTTACGATCGGGGATAATGACAGTAATTTTTTTAATTGTTAAATAAACAATTAAAAAAAATGCCATTTTGCGGCACAATTATAAAGTAAATTTATCATGAAGCAGTTTTACCGGTTTTCGGCGGTGGCGGCTGTTGTACTGGCAGGCATAATGTCTGCGCAGGCGCAAAAAGCAGCAAAGGTCGATTCCTCCTTATTTTATCAAACCGTTCAAACTTACGTAAATCCGGTATTACCCGGAGACCATCCGGACCCCACGCTACTTAAAGTTGGCGATGATTTTTATCATTGCGGCTCCAGTTTCCATTTTAACCCATACTTACCCATTTATCATTCAAAAGACCTGGTACATTGGGAAATAATAAGCAGAGTATTACCGGCCGCTAATGCCGGATTTGTTACTGATCGCCCATCATCAGGCATATGGCAGGGTGCTATAACCTATTTTTATGGCTCTTACTGGATCTATTTTTCAGCTAACGGACAATGGTTCTCAAAGGCAAGTTCACCAAAAGGGCCTTGGTCAACACCTGTAAAAGTCAATACCAATCCTGAAACAGGCAACCTGGGATACGACAATTCCATTTTTGTGGATGACGATGGCAAGCCCTATATGGTGATTAAAAACGGCCAGAAAGTTAACCGCCTGCAAGAACTAGGTAAAGACGGGCAGTTAACTGGTAAAGTGATGAATATGGACTGGATAAACGCCAAACTACAATACAGTTGGGCAGAAGGCCCTGTAATGTCAAAACGGAACGGTATTTATTACTATTACCCTGCCGGAGATGTTTCGGGTGGGCAATACGCTATTAAAGGTTCGGCTTTAACTGCCGATTCAACTAAATGGGAGAGGTTAGGTAATTTCTTTAAACCTATTACTGATGCTAAAGTAGGCTTTCGCCGTCCTAATCACATTGCTGCACCTGTGCAAATAGCTAATGGAACGTGGTGGACAATAGGGCAGAGTTATGAAAAGTATGATGGTGATGATTGGTCGGGCCTTGGCCGGCAGACCGGTTTATACCAGGTTGTTTGGGAAGGTGACAGGCCATGGGGCGTAGCGCCAACTACTCAACCTGTTGTTAAACCAAAATTGCCAAAGTCTGGAATTGCGTGGCGGGCGGTTAAAACGGACTATTTTGATAACCCCTCCCTTGACCTTGCCTGGCATTTCCTCACTAAAAAAGCTTCTACAAAATACTCCCTTACGGCTAAAAAAGGTTGGGTAAGGCTTAATGCTGATACAGCAACCACGCATTTGGTACAAAAAGAAACAGACCATTTTTATACGGCTGTAACCAAAGTTGACATTGATGCCACCGCTGCCGCAAATAAAGCGGGAATCTACCTGACCAGCGGTAATCAACGTGTTACTGTTAAATTATATACCGGTTATGACAACGGCAAAAAAATAGTTTTCCAGATGGATACCGCCACACGCAGTGCCGCCAATACAATAGGCAATGTAATATGGCTCAAATTGGAAAGATACCAACACCGTTTAACCGCTTTTTATAGCCCTGATGGCAAGAAATGGGCATCGCTGGGTGCGCCCATAAGCGCCGTTAATCTGGACAAGGCCCAACCTAACTATAACTCGTGGGTGGGCACAAGTGTTGGCTTATTTGCAGAGAATAAAACTGCCGATTTTGATCTGTTTATTTGTAAGGATGGTTCGTCAGAAATACCTGCAGAAAGCCACAGTAACTATTTCGGCGTTACAACTTTAACTAACCAAGCCGGCAACCCGGTAACTAATACTTCTAAATTAGGCGGATGGTTTATGATATCGGGTGTAGAGTTGGGAAAAGCAGCCTCTTCAGTAGCCGTTTTGGCGTCGGCAAAAACTCCCGGCCAGTTACAGATATATGTTGACGATATTCAAACAGACAAATTAATAGCCACTGTACCGGTAAACGCCACAGGCGCGAATAGCTGGAAAAGCTTTAATAAAGCACTAAAAGGCATAGCGGGGCAGCATGATATATTTGTAAAATTTCCTACAGGTGCAGCCCAAAATATTCAAATAAAGAGCATTAAATTTACCAATAAATAAACTTAAAAGAATGAAAGCAGTATCACACATCAAAGTAGTTGCCTGCGCAATTGCTTTATCATCAGTATTTGCTTTACCCGCTTTATCCCAAGGCGTTGTAAAACAAATGCCTGTCACTTTTGACGTTGAACGTACCGGTATAAAACACGGTAAAATTGATTCAGTAACCTGGAACTCAACTACTGTTGGAACTATGCGTAAAGCTGTAGTTTACACGCCACCGGGCTACACGGCAAGTAAAAAATATCCTGTACTATACCTACTACATGGCATAGGCGGTGATGAAAAAGAATGGCTAAATGACGGCGGCCACCCTCCGATTATAATGGATAATCTTTACGCTGACGGAAAAGCTGAACCAATGATAATTGTTATGCCTAATGGTCGTGCTTCAAAGGATGATACTCGGTCAAATTCAATGTCGGGACCGAAAGTTCAAGGTTTCGCTACTTTTGAGAAAGACCTTTTGGTAGATCTTATCCCTTTCATCGAGAGCAAATATTCAGTATTAACCGATAGAGAGCACCGTGCAATAGCAGGCCTTTCAATGGGTGGCGGACAGTCGCTGAACTTTGGATTGGGTAATTTAGATAAATTTGCCTGGGTAGGCGGATTTTCGTCCGCTCCGAACACCAAACCGGCTGAGCAATTATTCCCCGATCCGGAAGCCGCAAAAAAACAATTAAAACTGCTTTGGATATCATGTGGCACCGAAGACGGATTAATTACCTATAGCAAAAGAACACATGAGTATGCTGCGTCAAAAGGCGTTCCGCACATTTATTATACCGAGCCAGGTAAGCATGATTTTAAAGTTTGGAAAAACGGCCTTTATATGTTTTCCCAACTAATATTTAAACCAGTTGACGTTTCCTCGTTCCCTAAATACGTTTATTCTGAATAAAAAATTATACGTCTTGCGATAATAAAAAAGCATCCTGAAATATTCAGGATGCTTTTTTATTGAATTGAAATTAAAGGTTTATGATTCATTCTTTCTGGTCTTTTGTGACCTGATCAATCTGCGCGCTTATTCTACGTATCATCTGGTCAAGCTCACCAGCCGAAGTTTTTAGATGTTGGAGCACTTGCTGTTGCTCGGCGTCAGAATCACAGGCGCTTACCAGTTCTACCAATCCGAGTATAGATGCAAGTGGCCTTCGCATTTCATGAGATTCCATCCAGGCTATATCCTTAAGTATCGTATTTTGTTCCAGTAACGATTTTTCTTTTGCCTTTAGGTCGTTTATATCGCGTACAGCGCCAACCATTCGTAAAGGCTTGCCGTCTGCATCATAAGTAATACTCGCCTGATCGTTAACCCACCTGTAGTTTCCATCGCCACAATCAACCCTATATTCACACTGATATTTATTGATGCCTTTTTTTAGCGTGTCGGCCATTGTATCAGTTAGGTCAGGCAGATCGTTTTTATGAACGAGGGCAAGCCAGGCGACCGAGGGGTCCTCGGCCTTTGAAATATCAATAGCTGAAAAATAGCCAAAGCTCTGTGTATAAGAAACTTTGTTATTGGCTAAATCAAACTCATATAGCATGTCTTCTGTTGCCAACGCCGCCTGGTCGTAGCGTTCGAGAGCGTTTTGTAGTTTAATATCTTTTTCTTTGCTTTCCGTTATATCAGAAAAGTAAATGGCTACGCCGTCTTTGGTTGGAAAGCAAGACATGCGCAACCATTTTTTTAAGGTGGTACTATACTCTTCAAATTTAACAACAACATGTTCAGCTAATGCTTTATTTATATTAGTATAAAATGCAGAACTGCCGGCCTTGGGCCATAATGCCAGGAAGTTTTTACCTACAATATCTTGTTTTCTATAACCGGATATCACTTCGTGCATATTGTTCACCATACCTATATTCCAGTTTCTGTCTAGGGTAAGAAAGCCATCACTTATACTATTTAAAGTGTCTTCCAAACGAGCCAGATAATCATTTCTTTCAACCTCCATACGTTTTAGATCGGTAACATCTTTGGCTAATACCATGACATTATTTTTCCGTCCGCTTGTTAAACGATGCGATGTGATTTGTACATCAATAAGTTGTCCATTTTTCTTACGATGCACCCACACACCTGAACAATTATAACCGTCTTTAAGATTTTTAACTACTTCGATTATTTTTTCTGAATCAGTAGACGGACGAATATCTGTAATTTTCATTTTTTTAAATTCATCCCAGGTATAACCGTAATGACTTACCGCTGCATTGTTAACCGCTGTAAAAAACAGCGTCTTACTGTCATACATCCACATAGGGGAGGGGTTATCATTAAAAAAACTTCGATATTGTATTTCGCTGGCTAGCAAACGCCGGTCATGAGCGCTGATAAGCTTATATAGCATAAACCCGGTAAGCAACACAAACACCGACCCTTTTAACACATTAACAACAAGGAGATTATCGGGAGTTAAATATAAATGCAAGGCTTGCACCAGCTTATCACTTACCGCTATCCAGGTTAAAGCCAAAGCAATATAAATGGCTACTATTTTAAACGCACCTGATCTCATCCTAATGGTTATATAATTGGCGGAGTATTGAAAACTCCAATTAAAGGCCAGTGTTTTGTACGTGTACTTTTGTTTAAAGTTTAATAAAATGTCTTATTAAAACTGTTTTTTCAAATTGAGCCTTCTCTGATACGTTCGCGATGCGCCGAGCCCCAAACAAATAATGCGGTTAATACGTCATCCAAGGTGTCTGCATAAGGGGTAAGTTGATATTCCACAACAACCGGGGTGCCGGTATGTACGTTTCTTTTAACAAAGCCATTTAACTCCAGGTCCTTAAGTTCGCTTGCCAATACTTTTGCTGATATGCCGGTTATAGCGCGCTGTATCAGGTTAAATCTGGTATGGCCTTCACGCAAAGCAATAATTACGCGTAATTTCCACTTACCACCAATAACGTATAATGCATCGCCTACGGCTGTAAGGTGTTTATTGCATTCCTGGGTACTTAGGTGTTTTTTTGTCATAATCATCTTGCTTTCAATTGCTATACAAAAGGTAACTACTTACCTTTTGTATAGTGCTAACCTTTTGTAAGTAAATGTAGTTAATTTTGAGCAATCAAAAAGATAAAAACTATGAAAAAGATATTGCACATTATTTCAAGTCCGCGTGGCAAGGCATCATTCAGTATAAAATTAGGAAACGCCATTATTGCAAAGATAAAAGCGGCTCA
>CBFGNU010000285.1:0-5383 GCA_965650195.1 uncultured Mucilaginibacter sp.
CTTGGGCTATTTAAATGGAAAAAGAGGTTAAAGTTTAACTATCAACTGGCTTTATACGCGGCGGTATGCGCTGTAATTTTTGCCGGTCTGGCTTTTTTTATTGATGCCGGTATATTGGGGTCGGGAAAAGATCTTATGGTGCGTACGTTGTTTGAAAGTGATAAGCATGTAACGTGGTATACACCCTTGCTCCGAATTATTGGTCCTGTTCTTTCGTTTACCGCAGGTGGGGCAGGAGGTATCTTCGCGCCGGCCCTGAGCGCGGGTGCGGGCATTGGCGCTCAGGTATCCGACTGGTTCAGTTTAGGTGAATCTGACACCAATATGCTGGTGCTTGCCGGTATGGTTGGCTTTCTTACCGGTATAACCCGTTCACCCTTTACTTCGGCCATACTGGTGCTTGAGATGACGGACAGGCACAATGTGATATTCCATTTGATACTGGCAGGCATGGTAGCAAGCCTGGCTGCATTGCTGGTAGATAAGCATTCTTTTTATGATCATATGAAAAACCAATATATCCGTGAGCTGGCCGAAGATAACAAGATCATTAAAGACAAACGGGATATGGAAACAGAGCCTTTACAATAGCTGCTTTTATGATAGCTTTATTATCAATCCAATAACGGCGGCAATTAATATTACGTAAGGCTCCTGTAGTTTCTTTATGTAGATTAGAGCAACTATAGTTACAATAGCAATTATGGCGGTAACTATATCAACGATAGAACGCGTTGCAATTACAATTACCGACCCTACCAATGCACCTACCACCGCTGCGGTTATACCCTCAACAAAAGCCTTTATACTTGTGTTTTTAGCTATCTTTTTAAAAGATGGTGCAAGGGCGACGGTAAATAAGTAACAAGGTAAAAATGTCGCCAAAGCAGCTACGCAGGCTCCCGGAAAGCCCGCAACAAGGTATCCTATAAATGCCACGGTAATTACAACCGGACCCGGCGAGATCATGGCTACTGCTACAGCATCAACAAACTGATGCTCGTTTAACCAGCCGTATTCGGTAACAACGCCGCCATGTAAAAAAGGGACAATTGCCAATCCGCTGCCAAAAACAAAAGCGCCTGCTTTTAAGAAAAACAAGGCAATTTCCTGTAAAATACCTGGTTTATAATCCCAAAATCCTAAACCTGTTAAAATAATGCCCGGTGCAGCAACTGGTTTTTTAAGCCAGGCGGGCGGGGCCTTTACCAGCATATAAATTAAACCGCAAATAATAAAAAGTAATATTTCTTCCCTTTGTGTAACTACAGTAATAATTACAGCCATCAGATAAAATAACCACAATAACCATTTGGATCTGAACGCAGCAACTTCCAATTTCCCTACAGATTTTATGGTGAGTTTATAGGCGCTAAGCGATATTATGCCAATAACGGCCGCACCCACACCATAAAATACAGCCTGCATCCACGCCAGGCCGCCGTACATTTGATAAGCGACGCCCAGCAATACCACCATAATAAATGATGGTATAACAAAAGCAAGGCCTGTAAGCGTAGCGCCAATAAGCCCGTGATTTAAAAACCCTATATAAATGCCTAATTGCGCCGCCAGCGGACCGGGTGCCAGCTGAGCCAATGCAAGGCCTTCTTTATATTCTTCCTCGGTTAGCCATTTTTTATTTTCAACCAGGTCGCGGTGCATGTAACCCACAAGGGCTACTGGTCCGCCAAAGCCCCAGGTACCGAGTTTTAAAAAATACAAGGTGATATTGGCAAGGGAATATTTTATTGCAGTGCTGTTGCTCATTGTGCAATAGTAAGTAAGCGCGGCTTAAGCAAATAGAATAAATTTAACCATTTGTATCCTTTTTACTTTTTAGCAGATCTTTCTTATAAACTGAAGGATTTTTACCCGTGTGTTTTTTAAAAATGCGGTTAAAATGGCTCTGATCTGAAAAACCGGTTAAATAAGCTATCTCTGTAAGCGAATAGTCAGAGGTACCCATTAGGTTAATGGCTTTTTCTATTCGCAATTTGCGGATGTACTCACCAAACGTTAGATCGTCAAAATATTTGGAAAACTCTCTGGAAAGATAAGCGGGATTAATTTCCAGTTCTTCTGACGCTTTTTGTAATGTAAGCGCCATGTTGGTATCAACCTGGTCCTGAATAATAGACCTGAGCTCTTTCGCCCAATCGGGTGTTTTTTTGTCTTTACCGATGTAAGTATTTAGTGCCTGCAATAACAGTTGTTCTGTTGGGTTTTGAGTATGTTTAAGCTGATACAGGTGTTTTGCCCAGCTGTACAACCCATCGTAAATAGTAATTCCAAATTTCAATAGCTCCTGGTCATCAGCAAAATTGTAGGAGAGGCCTGAAAATATAGCTTCTAATCCGGCAGATTGAGGCGTAATATCATGCCTGTCTGTATCCGCTCCGCGTACAATTGCTGCAATACGGTTTAGGGCCGGGTCTTTTAATTTGTGTTTTTTTATGATGTAATCAAACGTACATTGGTCCTTATAATGGCTGTATTCTGTCCCGGCCACATCAAAGGGTATTGCATTAAGTTTTGAGGCGGTTGTGAGCACTTCATCAACCGGAACATAAATTATCTCGGCATCTGCATCTATAAACCGCTTTATTAGCCAGGGGCAGGCAATCCTATCAATTTTGGGTTTTTCGCGGGTTATCCACTTCATTTTATAAAGCTAAATACTTCAACATAAAAAAAGCGATCAATCAGATCGCTTTTCATTCTTTAATCGGTTGTACTATCTAACAAATAGCAATTCCCTGAATTTTGGCAACGGCCAAATGCCATCATCAATTATTTGCTCCAGCTTGTCAACGTGATAGCGGATAGGCTGGAAAAAGCTTTTTACTTTTTCATCATAAGCAATTGCCTTCTCGCGCACATCTTCAATTTTATTTGCTTTTTTGCGTTCATCAACCATTTGCTCAACATTTGATTTGATAAAGTTAACATGTTCAGCAATTTGCTTAATTATACTAAGCTGCACCTGGTAAGTTGACGCATCAAGCCCCAGTTCCTTAAGTCCACAAGCATTTTCCACTAATTTGGTTTGGTAAGTTAATGCTGCCGGGATAATAATATTAATTACCATATCGCCAATAACACGGGCCTCTATCTGTAATTTTTTATAGAAACTCTCCAGTAATATTTCGTGCCTTGCATGAGCCTCGCGACGGGTAAATACGCCGGTTTCGGCAAACAACAACTCCGATTTTTCAGTAATCATTGCATCCAGCGCCTTTGGCGTGGTGCGAATGTTAGCTAAGCCGCGCGCTTCTGCTTCTTTCTCCCACTCGTCGCTGTAACCGTTGCCTTCAAATCTGATAACCTTAGACTCTTTGATGTATTTTTTGATCACCATTAATAAGGCCACATCTTTTTTCTCGCCCTTCTTTAATAGCTTATCTACATCATGCTTAAATTTCTTAAGCTGATCAGCTACTATCATATTAAGCACCGTCATAGGGCTGGCTGAATTAGCCGATGATCCTACGGCGCGCAACTCAAACTTGTTGCCGGTAAATGCAAATGGCGAGGTACGGTTACGGTCGGTATTGTCCTTCAATATTTGTGGTATTTTAGGGATACCCTGCCATAACATGGCATCGTCTTTTATTTTTTTGCTGATGCGCGATGTTTCTATCTCATCCAACAGATCGCTCAACTGTGTACCTAAAAATATAGAGATAATAGCCGGAGGCGCTTCGTTGGCACCCAGGCGATGGTCGTTATTAACAGATGCTATTGAGGCCCGCAGCAGATCAGCATGCTCATAAACCGCCTTTATTGTGTTTACAAAAAAGGTAAGGAACATCAGGTTGTTTTTAGGCGTTTTGCCTGGCGATAACAGGTTCTTGCCGGTATTGGTTATCATTGACCAGTTGTTGTGCTTGCCCGATCCGTTTATGCCCTCGTAAGGTTTTTCATGCAATAACACCTGGAAATTGTGCTTTTTGGCAACACGATCCATAATGTCCATTAACAACTGGTTATGGTCAATGGCCAGATTTATCTCTTCATATATCGGCGCGCATTCAAATTGCGATGGCGCTACTTCGTTATGGCGCGTTTTTAACGGGATGCCTAATAATAAGGCTTCGGTTTCCATATCCTGCATAAAGGCGTAAGCCCTGCTCGGTATCGAACCGAAATAATGATCTTCTAATTGTTGGTTCTTTGCTGACATGTGTCCGAATAATGTGCGACCTGTCAAATAAAGATCTGGCCTTGCATTGAACAGCGCACTGTCAACCAAAAAATATTCCTGCTCTATTCCTAATGATGCATTAACTTTTTCAACGCTTTTATCAAAATAGTGGCAAACATCAACCGCGGCTTTGTCAAGCGCGTTTACCGCTTTTAATAATGGAACCTTATAGTCAAGTGCTTCGCCTGTATATGATACAAACACAGTAGGTATACATAAAGTACGTGCCATTAAGAAGGCGGGAGAGGAGGGGTCCCATGCAGTATAACCACGTGCCTCGAAAGTATTTCTAATACCCCCGCTCGGGAAACTTGATGCATCGGGCTCTTGCTGGGCCAGAGCATCGCCCGAGAATACCTCAATTGCGCCGCCATCAGAAGTAGGCTCAAAAAACGCGTCGTGCTTTTCGGCAGTGGTACCGGTAAGTGGCTGAAACCAGTGGGTATAGTGGGTAGCACCTTTGGCAATTGCCCATGATTTCATGGCAGTGGCTACGTGCTCAGCCATATCACGCTGTATGGGTTCGCCTTTTTCAATCGCTGTAATAATACTTTGGTAAGCGTCTTTTGACAGAAAATCTTTCATTTTCTGCATATCAAAAACATTGGCGCCGTAGTAGTCGGATATCTTTTGAGAAGGCACCTTTACATCAGGCGTTGTTCTGGTAAGCACAGCTTCCAGGGCATGAAATCTAATATTGGGCATAATTTGCTTTTACGATTGGTTTTTAAATCAAAATTAGAATTATCATTTAAAATATCGCCTAAATTTTTAAGTAATAAATTTTATAAGGCCCAGGATAACGCCTGATAATTAAAATACAACATGCCGGTTTGCAATTTTTTATCAATTCCGAAGGGATTTTACGCAAAATTCTCGTTTTGTAAATAAAATCGCATTAAGTAATATTTTAATGTTTTATAAGCGAATTTTTGTTTTATATACTCGGTATTCTCATTTTTAATATGTTTTCTATTGAAAATAATTGCTAATCACATAAATATATTGGTGTTTTATTACAAATGTTTGGTAATATTTATGTGTTTTTTAATTTTTTTTATCATTTTCCTTGTTTTTAACAAAATACATACATACTTTTATGAAAATTCTAACAAACTAAACTTATAAATACTAATTATTTAAAAAAATAGGCTAAATTTTAAATAAAGTCATTTT
>CBFGNU010000286.1:0-5328 GCA_965650195.1 uncultured Mucilaginibacter sp.
TATGACGATGCCTTAAATCTGTTGATAGAGGCAGAACTACTAGACCCCGAAAGTTACAATTACGATACCTATAATAGTCAAATAACTTTTCCGGGCGGTGGTAAAGTAGCCGTTAGTTTTTCAAAAAATATAACCTTATCAGTTGACCAGCTTGCGGGTGGCAAAATGCCTTTACCAATGCTGTACGAGGCTGCGACGGCTGTTGGCAGTGCTGCTGAAAAAAGTATTGATATTGACGCACTAAACCGGATACGTACTGTTGCTTTAAATTATTACATATCAATGGATAGTAAATCGCCCCTGAAAAACCTGCTGTTTGATTATCAAAAGACAATAAAGGACGCCGGGCACCTGGATGCATACAACTATTGGATAGTTTCGCAAGCGGATACGGACAAATTTACAGCATGGCAAACAGCCAATAAGGATAAATGGGGGGCTTTTGTAACATGGTTCACAGCTAATCCGCTTAAAGTGTCTGACCAAAATAAGTTTGTAAGGGTGAATTAATTGGGGGTGGATTGGTCTTCTGAAAGGGCCTATGTGAGACCCTGCGGGACATCAAAAAAACAGAAATGGGATTGTTCGATTGGTTAAAATCAAGTAAGAGTAAAGTTGAAGATTCAACACCTAAGTTGGAAACGGTTTTAAAAAAAGCCGCCACAGAGCCTGCTTATAGAGACGAGTTTTACAAATTATTATTAAGCGAAGAAGTTGTTGTACTCACTCAAAGCGATTCTCTGCCGCATGGGGCTTACACCCTTAAGGAAGACACCACCGTAAGTATTCGTACCCTGGATGATGGAAGAATACCGGTGTTTACATCAACTGATAGGATTTTTGATAAGGGCGTAATAAATTCTCAGGTGGAGTTTATGGCGATGAAGGGCATGGATCTTTTTGGCTTGGCAAAGGGAGCAACCTTTATTTTAAACCCCTATTCCGATTATGGTAAAGAATTATTGCCCGAGGAAATTGAAAGATTGTTGAATGGAACAATCATGAATCCGACTCATCAAAAAATTACCATTGAAAAAGAAACGAAGGTTTTAATAGCACAGCCAGCCATCTATCCTCAAAATATGGTGGAGTCATTTAAAATTTTATTTAAAAATAAACCCAATATAACAGCGGCATACCTGGGCTGGATTCATGATCCTGCTTCTGATATACCACCTCACTATATAATCGGAATAGATGCACAGCAACTAGATCAGCAACTTGTGGACGAAGCAAGTCACCTGGCATACCAATACTTAAGGGCTGATGAGTTTATCGATTTTATAAGCGTGAGGGATAAGAACGGTATTGCGGACTATTTAAAAACTACAGGATCTTTTTATAGTGTTTGATTACGGCCCGGTAAGCTTCCATCTTTGTTTGATTTAAAATACAATGAAAATTGCATACATAATTTTTAATGGGATAACCTGGCTGGATTTTATAGGTATTTACGATCCGATCAGCAGACTAAGATCAATGAATTATTTGCCGGATCTAACCTGGGATATTTGCTCATTTACCGAGTCTGTAACTGACACTTTTGGCCTCGCAATAAAACCCGATAAAATGCGAAATTCACTATCAGATTATGATGCTGTTATTATTCCCGGAGGGCTTGGAACCAGGAATCTACAGTTTAACGATGAATTTTTAAATTGGATCAAAACTTCTGAACCGGCAAAATATAAAATTTCTATCTGCACAGGCAGCTTGATTTTAGGCGCGGCTGGTTTTCTTGCAGACCGGAAAGCAACTACCAACTATCAGGAGTACGACACACTCAAAAAATATTGCAAAGAAGTGGTAAAAGATAGAATAGTTGATGACAATAATATAATTACAGCGGGCGCAGTTTCAGCATCAATCGATATTGGATTGTACCTATGTGAAAAATGGGCCGGAAAAAACGCTGTTTCTGAAATTAGAAGTAGAATGGATTATCGTGGGTGATTGCATTTAAGTTAACCGAAAGGGAAAAGAAAGAGGTTACAAGACCCTAAAAAATAATTGAGATGGCTTTAATACTTGTACTGATAACAACCTTTGTTATTTATTTTATAAATAGAAAAAAGCATAGTGAAAAAACTGTGTCTTTGAAAATATGGCAGCTTGTGATTTATTTCTTCTTTGCCGCTATAGGTCTGTTTCTTTTTTTTGAAATAATTCACATTATAAAATACGGCTCAATCGATTAACCAGTGTAATTACTACTCATCGCCGCTTTCCTAACAAACAATTCCGGATAATCCACCACAAAGCCCAAATCATCCACCTCAATAGTTGCTTCAAAATCATTCGGAACATTCTCGTAATGATAGGAGGTAGGCGAAATACAGGTATATTTTTGCCTTACAGCACTTATCTTTTTCTCTAAAATATCGCAGTATATTACCTTGATCTTTTGTGTTTGATCTTTGCCTTGTTTAAGCCTGTTTATCGGCAGGGTGTTGGTAAAAGGTGTAAGCGGAATATCAACATCAATGCATCCGGCAAACTCTGCCATGGTTTTGCCATTCATTGTCCAGTTGCCATTGCCGTCGCCTTTCAAAACCACGTTTTGCTTTTCATTATCGTGCCAGGCTGTTATCTCAACAAATAAGGTTTGCCATAATGTGTTGGTCTTGATGATATATTCAACCCGGTAAATCTTTTCCTGATAATAACCAACAATGGCCGAGTTAATGATACAACCGTCAAGTGCGCTGTCAACTAAGCAGCTTTCTAACGAAAAATATTCCCGCCCTTGCCAAAGTAGGTTGGTTTGCATGTAGTTAATAACAGATATTGGGCCTGTCTGTTTGAAGATGAAGCGCCGGGTCTTCACCGAGTGGCTTTAAATGCTACCTTTTAGCTAAAAACTGTGATACAATAGGCTCCGCTTCTTCGCGATAGGCATAAAAGCCTTCGTAAACGCTATATGCCCAGTTTTTTACCACTGATTTGCACTCTTCGGGGGTTTTAGCAGATAAAATATCAACGGTTGTTATAGTGCCCCTTTGGCCGGCAGGGGGAGGAGAAGGGAATGGCTCACGGTTTCTTTTATAATCATTCACCACATTGCTCAGCAAGGGGGTGAGTGTATAGTTCCATTCAACATTCTTTTCAAACAGCAGTACTAATCGGGCAAAGTGAATGTAATTATTCCATGGGCCGTGCAATTCGTAATGCTGTAGAGCCAAAGCATCAACCGCATAAAAACGTGTCACGTAATTTGCCGGATCGTTGTAATCAAGCAGTTCGGCTATGTGATGGACGTTGTGATGGCATTCTGCCACTCCACCGTTAACCGGGGCACCGCAAAATTGACAGGGGGCGGTATTTTGTAATGCTATTCCTTGTTTTGCCGCGTAGCTTTGCCAGTCGTGCATGGTGGTTATGTTATTTGGGCAGTAAAAATACAGATGTCTGCCGAAATTTACCTGATAAGATCATTTTAGCCAGCCTGATCCAAAGGTGATCCAAAATGATCCAAAGTGATCCAAAAAAAGGCAAAAAAACACCAATTTTTCGTTTTTGCAATTATTTTATAATCAATTATTTACAATAATTTTACAGCTAATTTTCCTGACGAATAAGTAGTTGCACCTAAAATTGTTAAAACATTAGTAATCAATAAATTAACTTTTCAATTTTTTGGTAACACTTTTATTTTGGATCACCCCGAAAACCAACAAAAAAAGGCCCTCATTTTTGGATGAAGGCCTTTAATATTAACGGTCTTTTTATTAGATCAGGTTGCTGTCAGCCAGCACCTGGTTCATGTTGCGTACCGCGTCTGCGCTCTTGTTAAATGCGGCCTGCTCATCGGCAGTTAAGCTGTAATCAACAATTTTCTCCCATCCGTTCTTACCCAAAATAACAGGCACAACCAATGAAATATCAGACTGGCCATACTCTCCATCCAAAGCAACACCGCATGAAAGGAGTTTCTTTTGGTCGCGCACAATAGCCTCAACCATAAACGCTGTACCCGCACCCGGTGCGTACCATGCAGATGTGCCTATCAGTTTAGTTAAAGTAGCACCGCCAACCATAGTAGCTGCAACAACTTTATCCTGCTGCTCTTTACTTAAAAAGTTGGTAACAGGTACGCTGTTCCAGTAAGCGTGGTTTATCAACGGTATCATAGTAGTATCGCCGTGACCACCGATAACTACCGCGTTAAGGTCGGCAGGAGAACAGCCCAGTTCCTGGCTCAGGTAATATTTAAACCTTGCAGAATCCAAAGCGCCACCCATACCAATTATACGGTTTTTAGGCAAGCCCGAAGTTTTAAGCGTAAGGTAGTTCATGGTATCCATTGGGTTTGATACCACTATAATAATAGTGTTAGGCGAGTATTTTAACACATTCTCGGTAACGCTTTTAACAATGCCGGCATTGGTGCCTATTAACTCCTCGCGGGTCATACCCGGTTTACGTGGCAAACCTGATGTGATTACCACCACTTCTGAATCGGCAGTAGCGGCGTAGTCATTGGTAACACCTTTTATTTTGGTATCAAACTCTAAAAGGGCCGCGGTTTGCATCATGTCAATAGCCTTGCCTTCAGCAAAACCTTCTCTGATGTCTAACAAAATTAGTTCTTCGGCTAACTCTTTCCTTGCAATGTTATCCGCACAGGTAGCGCCGACTGCACCGGCACCAATAACGGTTATTTTCATGATTTATATGATTTATTTTTATAGATGAATTAAACAGAGCGCAATTTTAATAAAAAATATACAATAGTCTCTGCACTACAGCCAAATAATAGAAAAGATAATACTACAACGGTGTAGAAGGCCGCTGTGCTGATGGCCAACCTGCAAGAAAATTAAAAATACAGACGTGGAAAATTTAATTTTAGCTGTAAAAGTTTCAATCTATGTAGAAATATAGCCTATTGGTTAAAACAAATTGGATTTTTACTGTAAACAGATAATATTTTTATGTGATTTTAAATTTTTACATAGTTTTTGTGATAATATTTGCAAAAAATAGAATTATTATTTTAGATTTGTCTTCATAATGTGATTTATACTATTAAAAATCGCAATTTGAATCAAACTTTACAAATTACATAAAAAATGGCAACAAAACTCGAGTACATTTGGCTTGATGGGTATAAACCAACTCAAAGCCTGCGTAGTAAAACAAAAATTGTTAAAAGTTTCAGTGGAAAAGTAGAAGATCTGGATAACTGGAGCTTCGATGGTTCATCAACTGAGCAGGCACCAGGTGGTTCTTCAGATTGTATCCTGAAACCGGTATTTACATGTCCTGACCCTCAAAGAAAAGATGCTCACCTTGTAATGTGTGAAGTATTAGATTCAAAAGGTCAGC
>CBFGNU010000287.1:0-5267 GCA_965650195.1 uncultured Mucilaginibacter sp.
GGACCGGATTGCGCGGTAAAAAACTTCAAGCATTGATGTGTATTTTTCATAGTGATAACAATAAGATGCATAAGTAAGGAGCAACAACGGGTATCCATATCAATCTACCCCGAGGAGGGAAACATGAGCAGGGAGATAAAGGTTACGGTCGCAACCCAGATTACCAGCGATGGCAGGTACGAAACCAGTACGAGCTTTAAAGACTGATCAAAGGTCAGCTTCGTGATACCATTAATGCTCTGCGCCAGCAGAAACCAATAAATAACTTCGAAAAGATTTAAGGTCTGGAGGGCATAATACCAGGCAGCAGGTACCCCTTTAAAGTAGGTTAGCGCTGAAAGAACATAATATTGGTGCCAATCCAACAAATTCCCATCAGGATACGTATAAGAAAACGTCCCTAATTTAATAGCAGCGGGGATTAAAAAGATAAACTCGGCAATAACGGTTATCTTAAATACGCGGTGCAGCGGGACGTTTTGATGAAACAGATACAATGCCGTGTGGAGGATGAGTGTGATCAGCCCCAGCTTGATCATCAGGTAAGCTGCTGAAGAAAGATAGATCCATTTCTGCAGCATAGCTACAACTCCGGCATCCCGTCCGGGAATTCCGGAAAGCGGGTTACCACTATTGGCGTAAAGTTCCGGTGTGAGGACATATTCCCCGGTTATCCAAATCAGCGCGAACGTAAAGCATAGCAACATTAGTAAATGCGCGATGCCGTTTTTCATCAGAACTTTCATAGCAGTAGATTTTTCAGTAAAAATCTGCCGTAATAGTGCCATAGCCAATTACATACAATTTTAAATTATAAGTCAATGTTATAGTGTAGATTAAATTTTTTCTTTATGGAGGTCGCAACTTTCTATCAATTTATCCGCGGGGCACCCATTTCCCTGCTACTCTTACTGGCTATCTGTATCAGTTCCATTTACGGATTTTACCACAACAGGTACTTCTTAAAACTAATCCTCCATCCTTTAGGAATTGCAAAGCATAAGGAATACTACAGATTATTCACTTCGGATCTGATCCATAATGATTTCGGTCACCTGCTGGTGAATGCCTACATGTATTGCATAGTATGTATTAATCTGGAGCACAGCCTTAATCAGAGATCCCCTTATGGGAGCGAACTGTTCGTCATCATTTACGGCTTTAGTTATTTTACCGGGGTAGTTGTTATAACACTGCGGCATAAGAATGACATTAATTATTCAAGTGCGGGAGCATCAGGAAGTATTATGGGGTGTATGATGAGTTTCATGATCTTGAAGCCGGACAAGATCGCTTTATATCTACCGGTATATGGAGGGGTTAAAAATAGCTTTATGGCGCTATTATTTATTATCGGGCTGATCGTTTACCAGTACCGTTCGAAAAATCAGCTGATGAATAACGAATTGCACTTTTTCAGCGCACTTGGTGGAATCGCAATCACAATTGTGTTGTTCCCGGGGTTAATTTTATAAACGGGGCCGAAGCCCCGTTTATAAAACCTACCACCAGCCAAGGCAAGAAGGACCTGTGGCCGCGGCCAACGCGCCTACTACGGCGCCTGCACCACCAAAAAGCCCACCAAATGAAGCTGAGATACCTATGTTATAGGCACACCCACTCAGACTGGCATTAATTCCACCTTTTAGTTCTGCGGCTTCTGCATCTGTCATGTCTTTCATAAATAAAAATTTTAATGTTTCTTCCCAAAATCAGGAATTGCTATAAAATTGCCCACGCAGGCTTGGATACACTAAAAGCTTAACTTGTAATTTATTATATTTGCTTATAGGATTACATTGCGCAATAACACGTATGGAAACTATTGGGGAAAAGATCAGAATTCGCAGGCTAACCAAGAATTACAGCCAGGAATACATGGCATTTATGCTGGATATTTCACAGGCCGCCTATTCCAATTTGGAAAGGAACGAAACGGATCTTACCGTCAAGCGCATTTATGAGATCGCCGAGGTACTGGAAATCTCTCCCTTTGAGCTCCTGCCAAAACCTAAATTCGGCACCGGCATCGATCACCTGTTTTTCTGGAAGACAATGAAAAAGATCCGGTCGCTTTGGGTAAAACCCATCCGGGAAAAGAAATCCTCCTCCCCTTCCTCCTAACGGTTGTCACAGTGACAGAATAAAGCCGGTTATCAAATAATTTATAAGTTCTGCTTATAGCTTTTGCAAACGCTATATACCAACTTCATGTCTGCCAATTACAGGACCCGACATGTTATGGATTACAGATCTTATGAAAAGCGGCTGGACTACGTCCTGGAGCTCATCAACAAAAATCGCTTCCGGTCTGTGGAAGAAGCAGCGACCCGGTTCAGCTGCAGTTCAAGGACAGTAAAAAGAATGCTCAACCATTTGCGCGATCGCGGTCACGACATCCAATATAACCGACTCGAAAAAAAATATTTCATAAAGGAAAAAGAGTGACATTTTCTGTCATTGGGGCGGCTATACCTTTATTCCATACATCTTTATATGGAGAGCAAAGTAAAACGTTTCTTAAAAATCAGCGTCTCGATTATTGCCTTACTGTGGTTTTACGCCGCTGTCAGTAAGCTGATGAATTTTGGACACTTCAGAGAAGCTATT
Source organism: uncultured Mucilaginibacter sp. (assembly GCA_965650195.1). Classification (GTDB taxonomy): domain Bacteria; phylum Bacteroidota; class Bacteroidia; order Sphingobacteriales; family Sphingobacteriaceae; genus Mucilaginibacter. Next base: position 2,611 of record CBFGNU010000287.1, read on the forward strand.
CAAAAGCAGCCACTTTGGCCCGCTATGAAACCTGTCGTCACCTACGGTCTTTTGCCATTCGAGATCATCCTTGGGATGCTGCTCATAACGGACAAACGCGTGACGGCTGGCCTGTATCTGTCGGCAGCGTCGTTCCTGCTCTTTTTCGGTTACACAGCACTGATCCTATCAAAAGTTTTTGGTGGTGTTCCTTGCGCATGCGGGGGGCTGATCGAACGGATGGGCTGGACATTCCATCTCTGGTTCAACCTTGGATTTTTTACCCTTACCCTGATAACTATAATCATTCACAAAAAGAAAGGAGCCCGGTAACAAGCAGAATGAGAACATGATTCCGCTGACGCGATTGGATCGCCGCAGCAGACAGGATCGGCCGAAAACCTGTAAATGAGTAGGCAGATAAATCAAATTTTATTACATTAAAGTTTTTGATGCTTTTTGATGACAACAAAGCATTCTTCGACAATGAAAAAGTTAATTATTCCGATGTTAGCCATCGCACTTGCGTTCTCTTCAAGCGCATTTACACCTAAAAGATCAAACAGCAATTTCTTCCGGTATAACGGCGTAAGCTATACCAGTACCGCTATTCAAACAGCCAGCAATTATGCCGCTTTTGAAAGCGAAGATGAATGTACAGCAGAAACCAATGTTTGTGGCGTAACGCTCGCGACCGCCAAGGCCATTGGTAACCCGCCGGACGCTACGCAATTCAATGCGGAAAAAACCAACTTATGGAACTCACAGGTATTACATGCACCTCAAAGTGCTGCAGTATCAATGGAGCCATAAGATTATGGGGGACCGCAAAGGTCCCCCATAATTTTTATCTCATGGCCATTCGGATTATTTTAGGGGTTTTGTGGCAAGCCTCCGATCTCAACTGCATTTTGATCGATTTGGAATACATACCTGGCGCTTCCAGGTTCCAGTTTATAGGTGGTTCCATTCAGGTTTCGGCGTATCTCCTGCCGATGGTCCACTTCAAGGTTCAATCTGCGCAGATCCGTCCACCTCAACGTACGGAACAACAAATCCTTCCTCCTTTCCACAAGTACAGTTTTTAGGAGTAAGCCAGCGTCAGTAATGGTCACCGGCTGATAAGTTCCGGTTTTCCACCTGGTCGACAATACTGTATTTAAAGCGGCGAGTCCGGTGCTGATATCATTAGCTCTAACTGCACATTCCGATTTAATGAAATACAGTTCATTAGTTGCGATACCGGTAAATGCGCTAGCATTGTTAACGCCGGTATAACTGCCTTTAAATGCCCTGCTGCCATTCGTATTCGTTTTAAATAATACCGTTCGACGCAGGTCATTTGGTGCATAGCTGCTAAACAAAAGGGTATCTATTTTCGCTTTAGTATTAGCCAGTGCTTGTGGTATGCCCGAACGCGAATCATAAATCACTTCGTCATTAAACTGCCGGAAAGGTATAGTGGCAGTGGCGCTTACGGTATTATAGTTGATGAGTTTGTTGTACAATTTAAGTGCGGCATCAGCGTATTTCCCCGCGTTCACATAATCTCCCATAGCCAGGTAAACCCGTGCCAGCATCCCATAAGCAGCGGGTTTACTTGCCCTGAATTTTTGATCAGGGTAATCCGGAAGTAAGGGAGCGGCGTTAGAAAGGTCAGCGATCACCTGTTTGTAGTTTTCACCAACGGTGGAACGCTTGGGCTTAATTGCAATATCTGCGGTAAGCCTTAAGGCAACGCCCAGGTCGGAATCAGCGGTATTTTTGTTGTAGACAGGTGCAAATACCTGCGCTAAGGCGTAATGATACGCCGCCCGCAGATATAAAGCGTTTCCCTTAACCGCTTGCGTACGTGCTGTATTCGTACTGCCTATTTTATCCAAAGACTCGAGGATAATATTGGCATACTCTATCGCAGAATACGGAGAAGTATAATCCCCTATCGGGCCATTGAACTTTTGCCACGAATAATAAGCTCGTTGGTAGTCCAGCAAACTTGCCCAGTCGGTGCCAGTCAGATAATAATCATCTGCTGACACCTCAGCCGCCGAAGGGTATTTCGCGTTCACAAAGTTGTAGTTATTTAATATACCTTCCAGATCCTCTATGGTTGATGGTGTTGCGATCGCCTGATCGGGCTTAGCATCCAGGTATTTATTGCAGGAACTGAAAGCCGGCAAGATCATAACAGTCAAAAAAAACGTCTGCCGGATCCAAAGCGTAAATTTATAGTGTGTCGTTTTCATTTTATTGGTTTTAAAGGTTTGCCTTAATTCCGGCGGAAAATGATGCAGGGGGTTTGATAGAGTACAAGACATCCGGATCCAGCCCAGCCTTATTGGCCTTCCAGAGTATGATATTTAGCTGGTTCGCAAACAGATAAAACTGTAGTGATTTCACTCCCGGAATTTTTCTTTTGGGACTAAAGTCGTAACTCAGATAAATTTCGCTGAGTTTAACATTATCCGCCTTTTCAACGTTGACCGATGAATATTGGTAAAACAGATCACGTTGTGAATCTGACGGATAATTGAATGACGGCGTATTGGTCAACCGCTCATCTCCTGGCTTTTGCCATCTACCCTCATAATCATTATAGCCGGTGCCATAGGTGATCAATGTGCTGTAATTGGTTACAGGTTTACGGAAATAATAACCGAACCGATAGTTTATGTTGA